>NZ_RZRW01000465.1:0-4483 GCF_003998745.1 Mesorhizobium sp. M7A.F.Ca.US.014.04.1.1
AGGCAATAGAGAGCCTGTTGCGACCTTCTTCCAGCCTTTCGAGATGGCTGCCGAGCGATGCATCGATGGCCGCCCGCGATTCATTGACCTTGCGCAGATCCTCTTCGAGAGCGCGCGAGATCAGGCTGCGGCCTTCGGCCAGCTTCTGCACCTGGTTGGTTACTGCCGCATCGATGCCGGCGCGGCCCTCGGCGAACTTCGCCAGGTCGGCCTCCATGGCCGCGGCCATGCGCTCGCGGCTTTCGGACAGTTTCCTGCTGTGGTTCTCGACAGCTTCCTCGATGCCGACGCGGGCGTCGGCGAGCCGCTGGATGTCACTGTCGAACGAACGCGACACGACGTGACGGGCGGCTTCCATGCGTCCGGCGAAGTCGCTGGCGCGGGCTTCGAGCATAGAGGAGGTCGAAGTGACGATGTCGGCCATGTCGGCGCCGATCTGGGTCTTGCCCTGATCGATCATCGCCGACAGCGTGTCCTTGCTCTCGGCGAAGGTGTGCGCGATTTCGCGGGCGCGCTCGACCAGCGTTTCATTGATCTGGCGGGCGCGGGCCTCGAGTGCCGCATTGAGCTTCTGCGTTCCGGTGTCGAGCGCCTCGGCGCGGGTCTGGAACTCGCTGATCAGCGCCTGGCCGCGTTCGGCGAGCGTGCGCTCGATGCCGTTGAGGCTGGCCTCGAATTCGGAATTGAGGGTGCGCGCGGCGCCGCCTAGCAGCGACACCATGCCGGTGGTGCGATCGTCGAGCAGATCGGTCAACGACCGCGTCAGTCCGTCCGTGGTGTCCGTCAGCTTGGCAATGCGGGTGTCGAGAAGGCTGGCGAAGGCCTCGCCCGAGGTCGACAGACGGTCGGTGATCGAATCGAGCCGGCCTTCGACGGAATCGAAGATCGACATCGAGCTTTCGTTGATGCGGTCGATCAGCGTGTCGCCGGAATTGGTGATCGTCATCGACAATTTGGTCGATGCATTGAGGATCGAGTCGCGAATGATGTCGGAAGCCGCGCCGATCTCGTCCTTCAGCGTCTCATGCGCGCCGGTAATCGAGGCGCGGACGCGCTCGGCATGGGTGACGACGGCTTCGCGCTCGCTGCCGAGGCCGTCGACCAGCGAACGGATGCGGGATTCATTCTCGGAATAGGAGCGTTCGATCTGGTTGACTTCGCTGTGGACAAGCGTTTCCAGTTCGACGGCGCGGGCAAGCGTGCGTTCGATGCCTTCGCCCATCGCCGCGACCTCGCGACGAACGGCCTGGCCGATCATCATGACGCGATCCTGGGCAAGGTTTTCCGGCTCGGTCAGGCGGAAGGCCACTTCGGTCATCGACTGTGCGGCGATGCGCATTTCCTGGGCGCGGCGAATCATGGCGGCGAAGGCCCAGAACAGGATGACGGGCACGATGGCCGCGACGGCGAGGCCGATCAGTTCCGGACGGGCAAGGAACTGGTCGAGCGTGCGGATTCTCCAGATGCTCGGTCCGAAAAGCAGATTGGCCAAACCACCGGCACCGGCGAACCAGGCGAGCGAAACGAAGGCGACGACCCAGTAAATGGTGTTCGAGGCACGCCTGTTGAGGCTGTGCAGGAGCGTCTTGTAATCCTTCTGGCGATCGTCATTGGCCGGCGCGAAACCTGCGGGCTGGGCGCCATTGCGCGGTTCCACGGGGCGCAATTCGGCAGGTTTGGCCTTGGGCGCGGGTTTCGCGGCCTGGTTTTGGTTGACCACCGGCTCCGGGTTCTGTTCCGGCTTATGATTGCGTCCCTCGCGCGCCAGCTCGTCGGCCGCCTGGGATATCTGCGCTTCAAGATCCTCCATCGAAGCCGCGATATCGAGGTCGCCGCTGCCGATCTCATTGCTGAGGTCGAGATCGAGCGCCTTTTCCAGTTCCCTGGCCACTTCGCTGTCGAGAGTTCTCGTCGTCGGTTTCTTTGCCATGCCTTCGCTACCCTGTACTAGCTGCCGCGGGCTTATAATTCTGTTTGTCTTGCCCCGCGCAGGAGGCTGAAAATGGACCCCTCGTATCGTAATGACACAGGGGGGTAAAGAAAACATGCATTCCGCGGGATACGTAAAACTTTAAATATAAGGTTAACGGAACTGTGATTTGGACGCCGCTTTGGCAACATTTTTCCGGGCCATTCATTAACCCGTTGTCCATTGGATTCGCCTAGGTTTTTGGGCGAGTCGAAGAAACGGAGTTCGAGTTCATGCGTGGCGAAAGCGGCATCGCCTTCTCAATGCCCGGGGGAGATGTATCCGGACCAAGACGGTCACGGCCGGTCGATTTGGCACACCTTGCCCGCCAGACAATGGGTGACCGCAGCCTTGAGCAAGAGGTTCTGGCGCTATTTGTACAGCAGGCGCTGTCCGTGCGTGACAGAATAGTCGACGCCGATATCAAGGACCGGCTTCTGCTCGCCCATGGATTAAAGGGTTCGGCACGGGGCGTGGGCGCCTTTGCCATCGCCGATTGCGCCACCGAGATCGAGCACCGGCCGGAAGACGGCCAGACGCTCAAGCGGCTTGGTACGCTGATCGACGAAGTGCGCGATTTCATCGCCGCCATCAACCGCTGAATCCGCGCCGAATCCGATTTGCGGAAAAACGTCATCGGGCGGCGCTTTCATGCGGCAGTTGACTTGTCAGCCGGAGTGATTATCTCGGCTGCAACTCCCTTCAGGTGACAAATGACCAAGCTGACTTTCATTGCCCATGACGGCACGCATTTCGACATGGACGCCGAGAACGGCTCTACGGTCATGGAGAACGCGATCCGCAACGCCGTGCCCGGGATCGAAGCCGAATGCGGCGGTGCCTGCGCCTGTGCCACCTGTCACGTCTATGTCGACGAAGCCTGGACGGCTGAAGTCGGCGAGCCGGAAGCGATGGAAGAGGACATGCTGGACTTCGCCTACGACGTCCAGCCCAACTCGCGCCTGTCATGCCAGATCAAGGTCCGCGATGCGCTTGACGGCTTGGTCGTGCGGGTGCCTGCCCGCCAGGGATAAGCGCAACCTTTTTGCCAACTGATTTTTCCCGCTGTGGCTTGGCAGCGGGGCGATGGTCATGCAGTGTCCTGCTGTTTCACCACAGCGCCGCGCGTCCTCTTGGACGCGCAACGGACGCTGTAGCACTTTTATTTGCGCATGATCCTTTCCGAAAATCGTTCCGATTTTCGGGGTCATGCGCAGCGAGGCACAGGCATGACCGACATCACCAGGACAGACGTGCTTATTGTCGGGGCAGGGCCGGTCGGCCTGTTTGCCGTGTTCGAGCTCGGCCTGTTCGACATGAAGTGCCACCTGATCGACATTCTCGATCGGCCGGGCGGCCAATGCGCGGAACTTTATCCGGAAAAGCCGATCTACGACATTCCAGGCTGGCCTTCGATCTCGGCGCAGGGGCTGGTCGACAAATTGCTCGAGCAGATCGCGCCGTTCAAGCCCGATTTCAGCTACAACCGAATGGTTTCCAGCCTGGAAAAACTGGAGGACGGCAGTTTTCGCGTCACCACCGACGAAAACGAGGTGTTCGAGGCCAAGGTGGTGGTGATTGCCGCCGGCGGCGGCTACTTCCAGCCCAAGCGTCCGCCGATCCCCGGCATCGAGCCCTATGAAGGCAAGAGCGTCTTCTATTCGGTGCGCCGGATGGAGGATTTTCGCGGCCACGACCTCGTCATTGTCGGCGGCGGCGACTCGGCGCTCGACTGGACGCTGAACCTGCAGCCGGTGGCAAAGAGCGTGACGCTGGTGCACCGGCGGCCTGAGTTCCGCGCCGCTCCCGACAGCGTCAACAAGATGTATGCCATGCAGGAGATGAAGCAGCTCGAATTCCAGGTCGGCCAGGTGACCGGATTGACCGGTGCCGACGGCCAGTTGTCATCGGCCACCATCAAGGGACCGGATGGCGACGTCGAGGTGCCTTGCACGCGCATGCTGCCGTTCTTCGGCCTGACCATGAAGCTCGGACCGATCGCGGAGTGGGGTCTCAACCTTCACGAGAACCTCATTCCGGTCGATACCGAAAAATTCCAGACATCGGTGCCCGGCATCTTCGCGGTCGGCGATATCAACTGGTATCCGGGCAAGCTGAAGCTGATCCTGTCGGGTTTCCACGAAGTGGCGCTGATGGCGCAGGCCGCCAAGCGCATCATCAGCCCCGGCGAGCGCATCGTTTTCCAGTACACGACCTCATCGACCAGCCTGCAGAAGAAGCTCGGCGTCTCCGGCTGAACTTTACTCGGCCAGCATCGGCGCCGCATTGTCGGCGTAGCCGCGAAGCTCCTTTTCGGGCATCAGCGTCAGCGTGATCAGCCCCAGCAGCAATGTAGCGGCGGCGACGGCAAAGATCATCACGAACGGCTCGATCGTCGCGCTATGGCCAGCGATCCGCACGCCTTCACCGGCAAGCGGCAAGCCGTAGCCCAGAGCGACCGCGCCGAGCATGGCGACCCCAAGCGCACTGCCAAGCGAACGCAGGAATGTCAGC
>NZ_RZRW01000466.1:0-4476 GCF_003998745.1 Mesorhizobium sp. M7A.F.Ca.US.014.04.1.1
GCCATCCGGTGGGCGAGCCAAGGCAATGTCCAGACCAATCCGAGGCCTGCCGCGGCCACGCATCGATAAGAGGACCGACGCCCTTCTCCTTTGCCGCCGCTGGAGAACAGGTATTTGATCAGCGCGGCCGTCCCGAGGACGAGCACGACGACGACAAGCAGCCACACCAGGCCCGTGCCGAACATCATCATGCCGCTCATGCATTCCATCATCGAAGCCTCCTATTCCGTGGCGTAGATGCCGCCGGTCGCGTCAGACTTTCGGATTTCGAGAATCTCGAAGGGCGCTTCCTTCGTGCCACTCATGCCGGGGGAGCCCATCGGCATGCCGGGCAGCGTCATGCCCTTTGATGTCGGGCCGCTCGGTCAAGAGCTTGTTGACCGTGCCGACCGGCACATGGCCGCTCACCACATAGCCGTCGATGAACGAGAGAAGGCAGCCATCGGCTTCCGGCGGAATGCCCTCTTCGCGGCTCATGGCGAAAAGGTCGTGAGTCGGCCTTGACGGTGATTCCTGGAAGGCCGATTCCAAGGCGAGCTGGCTTGAAGGCCGCGGTCCGGATGGTCGACTAGGCAGCTTGGTTCCACGATCGCAATGCTTGATCGCTTCATTGCAGGCCATGGGCTCTCGCCCCCTCCTTTTGCCACACGAGGCGCCAGCTCACGTGTTGTTGTTGGCGTGCGCCCCGGCAACCGCTTTCACCAGCCGCTCCAGCGATCCCGCGCGCTCCAGCTCCGCAAAGAATGATGCGGCGTGACGCTACCCAGCCGGTGCTTCTCGGCCTTCCAATTAAACTGTCTCGACGAAAGAGCCGTCTCCGTTGCTCCGGTCTCGGTGTTGAGTTCTCTAAGGCTGCGCCACACCTTGGTCCCCACGCCGGCAAATGATCTCACTATGCAGCCCGTGCTCGCACGCTCTCAAACTAATTACCGCTGCTGCAACACGCCGCCTGGCGGCCTGCACCGAAAAGCCGACAGGGGTGCATCTGAATAGCCGTGAACCCAGGTCTCAAAGACCATCCGGCGCGACGAGCGGACGCACCGCACGTGTGACACCCGCCTTGTGGGGCAGGGTTGCCTTTCTCAATCCCGGCGTTGGTCGGCGTCCCAATGAGCAGCAAGCTATTATCGGCCGCCGAATCTTAGTGGCTTCGTCGAGAGCCTCAATCAACCAAGCGGCGAAAGCCCCGCAAGAGTCTCCGCCCGCCTGTCGCTATGAAGCAGTTGCAGCCAGCGCTGCTTCAGGCGCATGAACTCGCCCGATGCAATGATTTCCGTCGCCCTGGGTCTTTCGAAGGGCACTGTTTCTATTCCCTTCTTCTTCGGCGCGCGGCTTGATGCCGACATACGGTTTCTTGACCTGCCGCCTGAACTGGCTGCCGAAGCGGGTGCCCCGCCAGCGACCCCGACAATCCCCTGTTCCGCAACTGCTGAAGAGCCGACTGCGCTCGCATCCCGATATTGCGCAACGGCACTATGCCGACATTCTGGAGACCGCAGCCGCATGAGCCTCGAGATGTTCCGCCGACCGTCGACAAAGGCGTCCTCTCGCCTGCGTCCGCCATTTGTCAGTGCTCGATCTGATTGGGGAGACGCCGGTCGTCGAACTGAAGAGATTCGATACCGGCAGGTGTCGTCGCTTCGTCAAGATCGAAAGCCAGAATCCCGGCGGATCGATCAAGGATCGCATTGCGTTGTCGATGATCGTTAATGCCGAACAGCGTGGCACGCGCGGGGCGGTACAATCATCGAAGCGACCGCTGGCAACACAGGGCTCGGCCTGGCCATCTGGCGGCACGAAGCGCGTGATCGCGTGTCCAAAAGCTGACAGCGTCAGACAAATGTCAGGTTCATTACAACCAACATCTGGGCACTGACGAGGTTTTTCGAAGCAATGGGCGCTAACTGCGCGCTGAGCGCGTTGGCATGGCTTTTGAGACTGAGTGACTGTGACTGCACTCAATGGGGCAAGACGAGCGATGCGCTCCTCCCTGAACCCGTGTGCCGTCTCTGAGAGGAAACCAGCTCGTGCAGAAACCTTTGGAAATAGCTTTGGACCGCAACGTGGTATTGCAGATGGAGTCCCCGGCTCCTTCGATTAGAGTCGAGAACTGGCTGCATGGCGAGCCCCTCACGAGCTTTGAGCCCGGCAAGTGTACATAGTCGAATTTTGGGCAACTTGGTGCGGCCCATGTGTGGACGGGATGCCCCATCTGATCCAGCTGCAGGGCGTCGCCAGGCGCACCATCTGGACAGCAGGAACTGGACTATGGGCAAGGTAACAGGCTTTCTCGAAATCGACCGGCAGGTGCACAAGTACCAGCCGGCCTCCGACCGCATCCGGCATTTCCGCGAATTCACGCTGCCGATGTCCGACAAAGAGGTCGAGAAACAGGCCGCGCGCTGCATGGATTGCGGCATTCCGTTCTGCCATGGGCCGACGGGCTGCCCGATCCACAACCAGATCCCGGACTGGAACGACCTCGTCTACAATGGCGACTGGGACAATGCGATCCGCAACCTGCATTCGACCAACAATTTCCCGGAGTTCACCGGCCGCATCTGCCCGGCGCCCTGCGAGGAAGCCTGCACGCTGAACCTCGAGGACATTCCCGTCGCCATCAAGACGGTCGAGCAGGCGATCGCCGACAAGGCTTACGAGACCGGCCATATCAGGCCCTATCCGCCGGAGAAGAAGACCGGCAAGCGCGTCGCCGTCATCGGCTCCGGCCCGGCCGGCATGTCGGCTGCCCAGCAGCTCGGCCGCGCCGGCCACGACGTCCATGTCTATGAGCGCGAGAGCCGGCCCGGCGGGTTGATGCGTTACGGCATTCCCGACTTCAAGATCGAGAAGCACTATATCGACCGGCGCATCGAGCAGATGCAGGGCGAGGGCGTCACCTTCCATTGCGGCGTCAATGTCGGCGTCGACAAGCCGGTCGCCGAACTGCTCGCCGAACATGACGCCGTGCTTTATTGCGGCGGTTCCGAAACGCCGCGCGCGGCCGGCATTCCCGGCGACGATCTCGGCGGCGTGCATGACGCGATGCCCTATCTGGTGCAGCAGAACAGGCGTGTCGGCGGCGAACCGATCCAGTCGGTGGCGTGGCCGTCGCATCCGATCCTCGCCGGCGGCCAGCATGTCGTCGTCGTCGGCGGCGGCGATACCGCGTCCGACTGCGTCGGCACGGCCTTCCGCCAGGGCGCGGTGCGCGTCACACAGCTCGACATCCGCCCACAGCCGCCGGAGAAGGAAGACAAGCTTTCGGTCTGGCCATACTGGGCGACCAAGATGCGCACGTCATCCTCGCAGGCCGAAGGCGCCGAGCGCGAATTCCAGGTGGCGACGCTTGAATTCATCGGCGAAAACGGCCAGCTGACCGGGGTCAAATGCTGCGAGGTCGACGACAAGCGCAAGCCGATCGCCGGCACCGAATTCGTCATCCGCGCCGATCTCGCGTTCATCGCCATCGGCTTTGCCGGGCCGGCCGCGGCCGGTGTGGCGAGGGAATTGGAGGGTGAGATGAAGATCGCCACCGACAGCCGCCGCTCGCGCAATGTCGAGGCCAATGACCGCGACTACAAGACCAGCGTCGACAGGCTCTATGCGGCCGGCGACGTGCGTCGTGGCCAGTCGCTGGTCGTCTGGGCGATCCGCGAGGGCCGCCAGGCTGCGCGCGCGATCGACGAGGCGTTGATGGGGTCGAGCGTTCTCCCGCGCTGAGCCCGGCCTCAGAGCCGCGCTGCGAGACTAACGATTGATCGCGGTCGTGGTGTCGGTCGCGGCTGCGGCCTTCGGCGGCCAGGAGAAGTCGTCAGCGCGGCCGGGCGATGCAATCGGTGCCTTGCCCTCGACCACAAGCTTTTCACCGGGCAGGTCCGGATTGGCCTTAGCCGGCGGTGCCGCGCCAAGCAGCTCCGAGCCGCCGTCGAGTGCCGGATCGCTGAGCAGCATCGGCGCGGTGCGGTCGATGACGATGGGGGGCGCGGCCGGCGCCGGCGTCTCGACAGGGGCGCCCGCCGGAGCGGACGGTGTAATCATGCTTCCCGGCGCGGTCAGGCCGAGGATCTTCAGCAGCGGTTTTTCGGTGTAGAAGGCGAGCTTGCGCTTGCCCGCCTTCGAGATATTGATGCCGTCATCGGCGCGCAGCCGCACCGGCTGGCCGTTGATGTCGGGGCCGCTGGTGACGAAGGCGCCGTTCTCGTCGACAAAGCCGTCCCAGATATCGACGAATTCGCCGCCATGGCTTTCTGCGGCCTGATGGTAGATGTCGTTGAAGGCAAGCATATCCGAGGTCATCTTCGGCACCCGGAACGCCGGCATGCCGACCCAAAGGAAGGGGACCTTGGCCGCGGCGATGGCTTTGCCCAGCGCGTCGGTCCTGCGTTCATATTCCTTGGTCCAGTTCTCGGAACGTGGCTGTTCGCGCACGTCGCCCACCTTCATCGACTGGCGGTCGTTGGAGCCCAGCATGAC
>NZ_RZRW01000467.1:0-4441 GCF_003998745.1 Mesorhizobium sp. M7A.F.Ca.US.014.04.1.1
GTGGTGGCGGAGGCAACAGTGGGGGCGGCAACGGCGGCAATTCCGGCGGAAGCAATAGCGGGAACAGCGGCAACGGCAATGGGAATAACGGCAACAGCGGCAACAGTGGCAACAACGGCAAATCAGGATCCAGTCAGGGTAAGAGCGGGAGCCATGTCAATGCAAAGACCGGTGACAAGGTCGACGTGACCGGCAACAAGATCACAGTCAGGCATCCCGACGGCATAACGGAAAAGCTCGAGAACGGTCGTTTCAGCATGAAGGACGCTCTCGGTCGCACGATCATCGACCGCCAGGCCACGCCGGCCGATGCCAATCGTCTCAAGGCCTTGTGAAGCTGGCCAACAGGCAACGGTCAGCTTTGCACGTCACCTCCGCCGCCCCCCGGCGGAGGTGACCTCGTTTCCGGCCGGCGTCGTCCCGGTTTTCGGCACCGCAATGGCTGCGGTCCCGAGGCGCGACGCGCTTTTGCGCAATCCGGGACGGGAAACCGCTGCGCATTTCTTCGGACCTGCCCAGAGCAATTCTAGAAAAAGTGTGAAGCGGTTTTCCCGTTCCCTTGGGAATTGCGTCACAGAGTTAGAGCAGCTCGCCGTTTCCGTGAAACGGTGAAATGCTTTAGGAAGGCCTGTCGCGGTCGCGCCACTCACGCATCATCAAGGCCGCTTCGGTGCGATTTCGCACATTGAGCTTCGACAGCACTCCGGTCATGTGATGTTTGACGGTCTTCTCCTGCAACTCAAGCCGCAAGGCGACTTCCTTGTTGCTCAGCCCCTCCGCCACCAGCCGCAGGATTTCCGTTTGCCGATCGGTGAGCTGCCGCAGCCGTTCCGCCAAGCCGTCGGTCGGCTGCTGGGACTGGAGATCCGAAAGCAGCCGGGCCGATAGTGTCGGCGAGAGATAGCTTTCGCCGGCTGCGACATTGCGCAGGATGTCGGCGAGGCCGCGCGATCCGACGCCTTTGAGGACATAGCCATTCACCCCTGCGTTCAGCGCCTTGGTCACATCGGCATTGGCCTCCGAGACGGTCAGCATGACGATCTTCTGGGCGGGATGGTTGGCGAGGATGCTTGCGACCGCGCTCAGCCCGCCGCCCGGCATCGAGATGTCGAGCAGCAAGATGTCGGGCCGCATCGTCGCGGCGAGGCGTTCGGCATCCTGCGCCGTGGCGCCCTCGCCAACCATCTCGAAGCCTCCGATCTCCGACAGGCTGCGCGTCACACCTTCGCGAAAGAGGGGATGATCGTCGACAATGGCAATGCGAATGGTCCCAGTCATGCTTGCTCCTCGACCGACAGACGGATCACCAAACGCGTACCTTGCGGCCCGGTCAAGGTTTCGAACTGTCCGCCAATGCTTTCGACCCGTTCCCTGAGGCCGGCGAGCCCGAGGCCCTCGACCCGTGCCGTCGGATCGAAACCCGGCCCGCGGTCCGACACTTCGACAAAAAGCCTGCCACCTTTCATCCCGGCACTCACCGCCTGATCCTTGCCTAGCCCGTGGTGATAGGCATTGTTCAGCCCTTCCTGGACGAAACGATAGATGCTGATCTTCTCGGAGGCGCCGGGTTCAGGCAACTGTCCGGCCAGCGTCAGCGTCACCGACGTTCCCGTCCTCTGTTCGTGTTCCTTGACGGCCAGCCGCAGAATGTCGGTTGCGGCAGCCGTCTCGATCTGCGGCAGGACAAGGCCGGTGCAGATGCCGCGTATTTCGCGCATCGCATCCTCCAGCGTCTTGCGAATCATCGTGACCTCGGTCGAGCGGCTTGCGCCCGAATGGCCATCGCTGGAAAATATCGGGCTGTCCATGCGCAGCGCCGCCAGGGCCACGAGTTGGGCCGGGCCGTCATGCAGGTCGGCGCCGATGCGGCGCAGATATCTTTCGTTGAGCGCGGTGGCGCGGCGCGAGGCCTGTTGCACGCGCAGTCGCAAGGCACTGTTTTGCGCCACCAGACCCTGCAGTTCCGACACCTGGCGGCGCAGCGCCCCACGCTGGTCGTCGATGGTGCGGCTGCCGCGCAGGACGATGCCCGACAGGAGCAGGAATGCCGCCAGGGTCGCGCCGGCCACGATCAGCCAGCTCGACCACAGAGCGGAAGCCAGGGTGGCCTGGAAATCGTCGGCGATCTCATAGAACTCGGTAACCGCCACCACCTCGCCCGACCAGGGCTCGCGCACGGGATTGTAGATCTCCAGCAATGGCAAGCCGGTCGCCTTCTCCTCGCTCTCATCCTCATCGAAAGTATTGAATTCAGCGACGACATTGCCTTGGAAAGCGGAACGCAGATTGTCGCTCGGAGCGAAGCGGCGGCCGATCAGGGCCGTCTCCTTGGCATAGAGGACCGTCCCGTCGCGGCGCCAGAGCATGAACGATTCGAGGCGCTTGCCGAGCGCGCCCTGGCCAAGCGTCTCGTCCAGCGCCTGCTTGACGGAATCGCTGAGCTCCTGCTCCTTGCGCAAGTCGGGAAGCAGCGGCGCAATCACGCTGTCGACATAGAGCGCCGTCGTGGCGGCCGAATTGCGGATGACGCCCTCTCTGATCTGCGCCGTCACCCAGGCGCCCACCACCAGCATGACGGCCAGCAGGCCAAAACCGCCGGCAACGACGAATTGCAAGGCAAGAGAGAGTTCGCTCCAGCGTCGCGTCAAGTTCTGCAGAATACGAATCATGAACCCCTGACCGCCCTTCAATCGAATGGCTGGACGATGTCGGTACATTGAGCCTCCGTCTTGCCATTGCCAAGAGCTTCGTTTGGTCGAGCGCTTGACGTCCCGGCGCGCTTCGGAAACAACGTCCGCGACACATGCGGCGGGAGCCGCTTCGAGAGGGGGGCGGAACGTTGAGTTTTTCGGGACTGCTGCAGCTCGGCTTTTCAACGGTCATTTTCCTGCTGGCGGCGACAGCCGCCAAGCAATGGGGCCTGGCGCCGAGCCTTGGCAAGATCGCGCTGACGCTGGCGCTCTATTCGCTGGGCAATCTGATCATGCTGCGGCTGATCCGCGAATTCGGCATGTCGGTGTCGTTCAGCCTGTCTGCCGTCATCCAGCTGGTCTCGGTGAACGTCGTGGCACTGGTCTTCTTCGGCGAGCGCGTCAACGCGCTGCAGGCGACCGGCATCATGCTGGCGATCGCCGCAGTGGCGCTGATCACGCTCGGACCCTATCTGCAAGGCCGGCTGTAACGGGCGGATTGCCGATGAAGAATGCCGCGAACGCTTTGCTCAACCGGGTCGAATTCCCGGTGCTGCTGGCCGGCCTGGTCATCGCGGCCGGCCTTTGGGGATTCGAGGAGCTGATGGAGATGGCGCGCGCCACCACCCCGCACGCCTTCGACACCGAAATACTGCTCGCCTTCCGCCAGGCGGGGCGGCCTGACAGCCCGATCGGCCCGATGTGGCTGCAAGGGGCGATGCGCGACATCACAAGCCTTGGCAGCGGCAGCGTGCTGGTGCTGATCGTGACGGCGGTAATCGTCTATCTCCTGCTTATCCGCAGGCCGGCGACCGCCCTTTTCATCTTCGTGGCGGTGGCCGGCGGTCAGATGCTGTCGAGCCTGCTGAAAGCCGGAATCGACCGGCCGCGCCCCGAACTCGTCTCGCATCTCGTCAACGAAACGACGCTGTCTTTTCCCAGCGGCCACGCCATGCTGTCGGCGGTGACCTATCTGACGCTCGGCGCGCTGGCGGCACGCTTCCTGCCCGGTCGAACGACGAAGATCTATGTGCTGTCGCTGGCGGTGCTGACGACGCTGCTGGTCGGCATCAGCCGCGTCTATCTCGGCGTCCACTGGCCGTCGGATGTGCTGGCCGGCTGGTGCGCCGGCTTCGTCTGGGCGATGCTGTGCTGGCTCGCTGCCCGGACGTGGCAGCGATGGCGTGGGCAGCACCCGGACGGCGAGACTGGAGACTAGATCAGCCGGTTGATCAGCCCGTGCCCGCAGCCGGCCAACAGGAAAACCGCCGACAGCAAGGCTGCCGATGTCATGAAAGTCTTGAAGATATTCAACCGCGTTACTCCCTGCCCAGATGGAAGACCTTAGCGCGCAATCCCGGGAAAGTATCTAAAAAATGGCCAGTCAGGCGCCGCTACTTACGTCTCAAACATTCATCCTAATGCTTGAAACATCAGAATGATGATATTATACCTTACTCCTGCAGACTCAGACGGGGATTCCGGCCGATGATCACTGCCGCGCAGATGCGCGCCGCAAGGGCGCTGGCCGGCATCGATCAGAAGACGCTCGCCGAGCGCGCCGGCGTTTCGCTTCCGACTATCCAGCGCATGGAGGCGAGCGATGGCGTGGTCAGGGGCGTGGTCGACACGCTGATGAAGGTCATCCAGGCCCTCGACGAGGCCGGGGTGGAGCTGATCGGCGAGAATCAGGCCAGCGAGCGCGGCGGCCGGGGCGTGCGCCTCAAGTCTGCCGTGCCGCCGGATCCCAA
>NZ_RZRW01000468.1:0-4439 GCF_003998745.1 Mesorhizobium sp. M7A.F.Ca.US.014.04.1.1
CAGCTTCGGCTGTCTTGATCACTGCGAAAACCTCGTTTGCCTGCGGCAGCCATGCCAGTTTTGCCGTGGCCGAATCCTCGATCGCGGCGGCAAGGCGTGCGGCCATGGCGTTGGCGTGGCGGGCGGTGTCCAGCCACAATCCGTCTTTGAAATAGGCCTCGAACTGCGCCGCGACGAAGCGCGATTTCGAAAACAGCTGGGCGGCGCGCTTGCGCAGGAACGCCAATTCCCTGGCACGATCAAGATCGAACAGCACGATCGCTTCGGCGCACCAGCAGCCATTCTTGGTGCCGCCGAAGGACAGGATGTCGACGCCGCGTTTCCAGGTCATTTCGGCTGGCGACGTGTCGAGCGCGACCAGCGCATTGGCAAAGCGGGCGCCGTCCATGTGCAAGGGCACCGAATATCGTTTGGCGATCGCCGCGATCGTCTCGATCTCATCCAGGCCGTAGATGGTGCCGACCTCGGTCGACTGGGTGATCGAAACGGCCATCGGCCGTCCCCAATGGACGATTTCCGGTGCGAAACGGCCGATGGTCCTTTCCAGATTGTGCGGATCGATCTTGCCCAGCGCGCCATCGATCTCATGCAGGCGTGAGCCGCCGGAAAAATACACCGGCGCGCCGCATTCGTCCTCGATGACATGCGATTCGCGATGAGCAAAGGAAATGCCGCCCGGCTTGTTGTAAGCGGTCAGCGCCAGCGAGTTGGCGGCCGTGCCGGTGGCGACGAAGAACACCGCGACCTCGCGTTCGAAAATCTCGCTGAAGCGCTGGTAGACTGCCTGGTCGAGCGCTCCGTCGCCATAGGCGGTGGAAAAGCCGCCGGCATTGGCCGACAGGCCGGCGGCAATGTTGGGGTGGGCGCCTGCCCAATTGTCGGAAGCGAAGAACATGCATCTGCCTATGTCTTGGGAGAACGGGGGGTTGGGGAAATCAGACTGAAGTTGACCGGTTTCGCGTGCTGATCGCAAGGGCCAGGCGCCGGAAAAACAGTAAAGCCAGCCAACGGGCAAAGCCCAGGCCGACGACTGAAGCTTACGTTTTTCCTCAGCTTCACGACATTTTCTGTCGCGAATGCCCCAAGTTTTTTGCAAATCGGTCTTGTGTGCGTCCGGGATTTCTGCCATAAAAATTTAGGACAGTAGTGCTGTCTTATTTTGTCGCACAAAACGAGCTGGATTGGCGTATCATTTGGGCCTCTCCGGCTGTTGCCGCGAGCGACAGGTGGACAGCCAGACTCTGGCCTGTACGATTACCAGATGCGATCCATGCGGAAAGCCGCCTGGTTCGACAGGATTTCGCAAGACGTGCCACAAGGATCAGGGTGAGCCAAGCGCTTGCCGAGGCAAACCAGCGCCTGAATGGCTGGGAAGGAGGACAGGAGATGACGGACATGACGCACTCTGCGACGAACGGCCAGGCCGCGCAGACGAAAGCGGCAACCGTCAAAACCACCTTGCGATCCAATATTGGCCGAAGCGCCAACGGATTTTCCGCCCAGGGCCTCTACGATCCACGCAACGAGCATGACGCCTGCGGCGTCGGTTTCATCGTCAACATGAAGGGCGTGAAGTCGCATCAGATCGTCGAGGACGGGCTTGCTGTGCTCGAAAACCTGACGCATCGCGGCGCCGTCGGCGCCGATCCGCTGGTCGGCGATGGCGCCGGCGTGCTGGTGCAGCTTCCCGACCAGTTCTTCCGTGACGAGATGGCAGCCCAGGGCATCGAGCTGCCGCCGGCGGGCCAGTACGGCGTCGGACACTGGTTCATGCCGCAGGACGCGGCCCTTCGCGCCCATATCGAGGACATCATTGCCGAATCGGCGCAATCCGAGGGACTTCCGCTCATCGGTTTCCGTGACGTGCCCGTCGACAATTCGTCGCTGTCGAAGGCGCCCGACATCGTGGCATCCGAGCCGTTCCATCGGCAGATCTTCATCGGCCGCACGCCAGACATTACCGATGACGAGGAATACGAGGCCAGGCTCTATCTGCTGCGCAAGGTCATCTCGGGCCGCATCTATGCCGAGAACGACAACAAGGACATCGGCGCCTATTGCGTGTCGCTGTCGGCGCGCACCATCGTCTACAAGGGCATGTTCCTGGCTTATCAGGTCGGGGCCTACTACAAGGACCTCAAGGACCCGCGCTTCGAAACCGCGCTGATCCTCGTCCACCAGCGCTTCTCGACCAACACGTTCCCGTCATGGAAGCTGGCGCATCCCTACCGCATGGTCGCCCACAATGGCGAGATCAACACCGTGCGCGGCAACAACAACTGGATGGCTGCGCGCCAGGCGTCGGTCGATTCCGAACTGTTCGGCAACAACATCTCGAAGCTGTGGCCGATTTCCTATGACGGCCAATCCGACACCGCCTGCTTCGACAATGCGCTCGAGTTCCTGTTCCAGGGCGGGTACAGGCTCAGCCATGCCATGATGATGCTGATTCCGGAAGCCTGGGCCGGCAACAAGCTCATGGATGCCGATCGCAAGGCCTTCTACGAATACCATGCGGCATTGATGGAGCCGTGGGACGGACCGGCGGCGGTGGTCTTCACCGATGGCCGCCAGATCGGCGCCACGCTCGACCGCAATGGCTTGCGCCCGGCACGCTACATCGTCACCGACGATGACCGCGTCATCATGGCCTCGGAAGCCGGCGTGCTGCCGGTGCCGGAGGAGAAGATCGTCAAGAAGTGGCGGCTGCAGCCCGGCCGCATGCTGCTGATCGACCTGGAGAAGGGGCGCATCGTCTCCGACGAGGAGCTCAAGTCGGAGATCGCGACCAAGCATCCCTACAAGACCTGGCTCGCCAACACGCAGCTGATCCTCGAAGATCTGAAGCCGGTCGAACCGCGCGCGTTGCGCAAGGATGTCAGCCTGCTCGATCGTCAGCAGGCATTCGGCTACAGCCAGGAGGACACCAAGCTGTTGATGTCGCCTATGGCGACGACAGGCCAGGAAGCGGTGGGCTCGATGGGCACCGACACGCCGATCTCGGCGATGTCGGACAAGTCGAAGCTGCTCTACACCTATTTCAAGCAGAACTTCGCCCAGGTCACCAACCCGCCGATCGACCCGATCCGCGAGGAGCTGGTGATGAGCCTGGTGTCCTTCATCGGGCCGCGGCCCAACATCTTCGACCTTGTCGGCAATTCGCGCCGCAAGCGGCTCGAAGTGCGCCAGCCGATCCTGACCAATGGCGATCTCGAGAAGATCCGCTCCATCGGCCACACCGAGGACCGTTTCGACACCAAGACGATCGACATCACCTATGGCTCCGCCGAAGGCGCCGCGGGCATGCAGGGCGCCATCGATCGGTTGTGCGAGCGGGCGGAGGCGGCGGTTGCCGGCGGCTACAACATCATCATCCTGTCCGACCGCCAGGTCGGGCCCGACCGCATCGCCATCCCGGCGCTGCTGGCGACGGCGGCGGTCCATCATCACCTGATCCGCAAGGGGCTGCGCACCTCGGTCGGCCTCGTCGTCGAATCCGGCGAGCCGCGCGAAGTGCATCATTTCTGCTGCCTCGCCGGCTATGGCGCCGAGGCGATCAATCCCTACCTCGCCTTCGACACGCTGCTCGACATGCACAAGCGCGGCGAACTGCCGAAGGAAGTGGACGCCTACGAAGTCGTCTCGCGCTACATCAAGTCGATCGGCAAGGGCATCCTCAAGGTGATGTCCAAGATGGGCATCTCGACCTACCAGTCCTATTGCGGCGCGCAGATTTTCGACGCCATCGGCCTGAAGACCGATTTCGTGCAGCAATACTTCACCGGCACCGCGACGCTGATCGAAGGCGTCGGCCTGGACGAGATCGCGGCCGAGACGCTCAGCCGCCACAATGACGGTTTCGGCAACGACCCCGTGCTGCGCAACAGCCTCGAGGTCGGCGGCGAATACATGTTCCGCATGCGCGGCGAGGCGCATATCTGGTCGCCAGATGCTGTCGCCACCTTGCAGCACGCCGTGCGCCAGGGATCGTGGGAAACCTTCAAGGACTATTCCGCCCAGATCGACAGCGAGACGGCCCGCGCCCAGACCATTCGCGGCCTGTTCAAGCTCAAGCTGGCCGGGGAAACCGGCCGCAAGAAGGTGGCGCTCGACGACGTCATGCCGGCGGCCGACATCGTCAAGCGGTTCTCGACCGGAGCGATGTCGTTCGGCTCGATCTCGCGCGAAGCGCACACGACGCTGGCGCGCGCGATGAACCAGATCGGCGGCAAGTCGAACACCGGCGAGGGCGGCGAAGAGGCCGACCGCTATCTGCCGCTGCCGGGCGGCGGCAAGAACCCGGAACGCTCGGCGATCAAGCAGATCGCCTCGGGACGTTTCGGCGTCACGGCCGAATACCTCGTCAACTCCGACATGATGCAGATCAAGGTGGCGCAGGGTGCCAAGCCCGGCGAGGGCGGTCAGCTGCCCGGCCACAA
>NZ_RZRW01000469.1:0-4434 GCF_003998745.1 Mesorhizobium sp. M7A.F.Ca.US.014.04.1.1
CGGGCAAGTGGCGCCGTTCCGATTGCCACCGGCGAAAGCGAGGCTACCCGCTACGCCTTCCGCGACCTTGCCGTGCTCAAAGCCGCCGACATCTTCCAGCCCGATCCCGCCTTCTGCGGCGGCATCAGCGAGGCGATGAAGATCGGCACCATCGCCAGCGCCTTCAATCTGCGCTTTGCACCGCATTTGTGGGCCGGCGCGCCCTGTTTTTTCGCAGGCTTGCATGTCTGCGCCGCCTCGCCGTCGAGTTTCACCGTCGAATATTCGCTCGGCGCCAACCCGATGATCCATGATCTGGTCGAAGAGACTGTCGAAGCCAGGGACGGTATGATAGCGATCCCGGAAAAACCGGGTCTGGGATTCACCATTTCGGAGCGGTTCCTGGAGGCGCACGCGCAACGCGGTTGACGATGAAAGAAAAGAACCTTCTCGCGGAACTCGCTGCCTACCTGTTCTCCCATTCGGACAAGGAGAGCGGCCGAACGCCATCGGAGCGCGAACTGGCGGAGCATTTCGCCGTCAGCCGCGGTCAGATCCGCGAGGCGCTGGCCATCCTGGAGGCCATGCGCATCGTTGAGCGCCGGGCCAAATCCGGCATCTACATCGACACCAAGCAGGCCAGTGTGGAGGCCATGGCGCTCTTTGCCCGCGCGGGCCTCCCGCTCGACCCGATCCAGATCTACGAGACGGTCGAACTGCGCAAGATCCACGAGATCAAGGCGGCCGAACTTGCCTGTTCGCGTGCCACCGAGGAGAATTTCGAGCGGCTGCGCGAAATCCTGAAGGCTTCGGAAGAGCGCATCGCCGCCGGCGAAGGGCTTGCCAGGGAAGACCGCGAATTTCACCTCGAAATCGTGCGCGCCACCAAGAACAGCGTCTTCCACAATGTCTGCAGCGTCTACTACATGATGGGCGAGCAGCGCCTGCCGATCTATTTCAACGACCCCGAGCGCAACGTGCGCTCGCATGCCGAGCATATCCAGATCTATGAAGCGCTGCTGCGCCGCGACGGCAATCTCGCACAGGCGCTGATGAGCGCCCATCTGCAGGGCGCTGAGAGCTACTGGAAGGGCCTGATCGAGGGCCATGGCGAGGAGCCGCAAAGCCCGGCGCTCGAAAAAGCCTGACCGACATGGCTCGTATCCTCACGACGCACCCTCTGCACCCGCGCGCCTCGGCTATGCTCTCCGGCGCCGGCGAGCTCGTCGTCGCCTCCGCCATCGATCCGGCCACGCTGGCCGCCGAGGCGAAAAATGCCGACATCGTCATCGTGCGCGCGCCGCTGCCCCCACAGCTTTTCGACGGCGCAAAGCTGCTGCGGGCGGCAATCCGTCATGGCGCCGGGCTCGACATGATCCCGATGGAAGCAGCGACGGCCGCCGGCGTGCTGGTGGCGAATGTGCCGGCGGTCAATGCCCGATCGGTGGCCGAACACGTCATGTTCGTGGCCCTCGCCTTTCTGCGCAACTTCCGCGTCGTCGACCGCGACCTGCGCGCCAAAGGCTGGCTTGCCGGCCGCGAGCACGCCAACGCCAACAGCGAGCTTGCCGGCAAGACGATCGGCATCGTCGGCCTCGGCGCCGTCGGCCAGGCGGTCGGCCATATCGCCGCGCACGGCTTCGACCTGAAGGTGGTGGCAACGACGCGCAGCATGCAGCCGGCGCCGGACAAGGTCGGCTTCCTGTCGATCGACGCTCTCGTCGAGCAGAGCGACATCATCGTTCTGTGCTGCCCGCTGACGCCGGAAACGCGCGGCCTGATCAACCGTGAGCGGATCGCCCGCATGAAGCCGCAGGCGCTGCTGATCAACGTGTCGCGCGGACCGGTCGTCGACGACGACGCGCTGATCGAGGCCTTGCAGAAACGGCGCATCGGCGGCGCCGCGCTCGACGTGTTTGCGACGCAGCCGCTGCCGTCGAACCATCCCTATTTCGGCTTCGACAATGTTATCGTCACGCCGCACATGGCGGGGATCACCGAGGAATCGATGATGCGCATGGGCGTCGGCGCGGCGGGCGAAGCCCTGCTGGTGCTGGCGGGCAAGCTGCCGGTCAATCTGCGCAATCCAGAAGTGGTCGATCACTATCGGCGGCGGTTTCCGGCGAGCCTGTAACCCATCGCGGTTTCGCCCCAATTCTCCGCGACGTTGAGAGCCATGCCCGGTCTCGCCTTCCTCTTTGTCGCTGCCTGTTCGCTCTGTGCCATGCCGGCATTCGCGGCCGAGAGCAGTTATGTCTATTGCGACAACGGGCTGCGCTGCTTCAAGGCGCCCTGCCCGTCCAACAGCGCACTCGACCTTGCCACCGGGACGATCATCAAGGGCGTGTCGATCGACCCCAGCGGCCTGCCGCAGGCCGACAAGGCCATAACCGATCTTTCCGACGCGCTTTATGCAGGCAAGATCGTCGTCAGGGGCTCGATCGAGCACCGCACCCAGACGATCGCCGGCAAGGAGTACAATTTGCCCTGGCTGGTCGCGACCCGTATCGTACGGACCGCCAAGGACAGCGAACGCAAGCACTGTTCGTCGCGCTGATGGGCGGTTCAGCCCTGCTCACGCGCCAAGCAGCTGCTCCACCTCTGCTGCTATGCGCAGCAGGCGTTGGTCATGGCCGTTGCGCGCCACCAGCATCAAGCCGGCGGGCAGCTGAGTGCTCGGCATCGGCAGCGAGATCGCGCAGAGATCGAACTGGTTGGCAACCTGCGTGTTGCGCAGCAGCAGGCCTTCGGTGCGGTCACGCAACCCGGCGTCGTCAGACATCGAGACGATAGTCGGCGCCGTCACCGGTGTGGTCGGCAAGGCCAGCACATCGACCGAGGACAGCCGCTCGTCCATGGCGGCGGCGAGCGCTGTACGACGGCGCATTGCCCGGATGTAGACAGGCGTCGGCAGCATGGCTGCCCGCGACAAAGGTCCGCTGACATGCGGGTCGACCGGTACCGAAGCTCCTGTCGCCAGCCAGTCGGCATGCACTTCGGCCCCTTCCATCGCGGCGATCGAACCACGCTTGGTGGCCGCGCGCAAATCGGCAAGCAGATCGTCGATCGACAGATCCTCGATCCGCGCGCCCGTCTGCTCGATCTTGCCAAGGCAGCGGTCGAACGCGGTCGCCACCTCGTCTTCCGTCTCTTCGAAAAGGACGCCGCGCGGAATGCCTATGCGAAGCCCTGCCAGGGCAATCGGCGTCAGCGCGGTCGGCACCTCACCGGCCATCACGGCGTCGGCGGCGGCACACTGGGCGACGGTTCGGGCAAGCGGACCGATCGAGTCCAGCGTGGCCGACAGTGGGAACGCGCCGGCGAGCGGCACACGTCGCGCCGTCGGCTTGAAGCCGACGACACCGTTGAGTGAAGCCGGAATGCGTATCGAACCGCCGGTGTCGGAACCGATCGATATTTCGCTCGTGCGCTCGCCGACGGAAACGCCGGCGCCTGAGGAAGAACCACCCGGAATGCGATTGGTGTCCACAGCATTGCCGGGCGTGCCGAAATGCTGGTTGTCGCCGATCGCGGTGAAGGCGAATTCGGTCATGTTGGTCTTGCCGATGATAACCGCGCCGGCCTGCCGCAGCCGGCTGACGATCGCGGCATCGCGCAGCGGAGGTGCTGCGGCCTTGAGCATCAGCGAGCCGGCCGTGGTTGGCTCGCCGGCGACATCGAACAAATCCTTGATCGAGACGATGCTGCCGTCGAGCGGCCCGAGCGTCACGCCGGCTTGGCTGCGCGCATCGCTGGCATCGGCCGCGGCCCGCGCGGCTTCGGCATAGAGCTTCGTGAACACACGCTCTTCGCCGGCACGGGCGGCGAGGCGCGCAAGGATGGTTTCCAGATGATCACGGACGGATTGCATTTTCGGTGTCGGACTCCGGACGCCTTGAACGTCTTAAGGGATAGCGGCCAGTGCCTGGCTTGCCGAGACTTAACCCGGCGCAGACGGTTTTGCACCCTGTCGAATGCGAGGAAAATCCGATGCTCTACAAAGGCAGTTGCCACTGCGGCAAGGTCGCCTTCGAATTCAAGGCCGAACTGACCAGCGCCATCAGGTGCAATTGCTCGATCTGCTCGCGCAAGGGCGCCCTGTTGTGTGCCATCCCGCACGGGACCTTGCGGGTCCTGGCCTGGGGCGACGATTTGGGCACCTACACATTCGGCAATCATGCCATCGCGCACCGGTTCTGCCGGGCCTGCGGCATCCATCCCTTTGCGGAGGATGTCCGCGAGGGCCGTGAACGCAGCGCCTACATCAACATCAACTGCGTGGCCGATCTCGACCCCTCGACCCTGTCGGTCTTCGATTTCGACGGGCGGTCGGCCTGAGTTCGCTCGTCGCTGCCGTCACAACGGCGTCGACCCGAAAACCGTGATGGTTCTCGGGCCGACGCGCAGGTGTCAGGGAAGCCTGATTGCGGCGAGGCTACTCGGCCTGCTTCGGGC
>NZ_RZRW01000470.1:0-4431 GCF_003998745.1 Mesorhizobium sp. M7A.F.Ca.US.014.04.1.1
AAGTTGCCCTGCGTGGCGCGTTCGCCCATCGCCAGGCGGCCGAAGACGGCGGCTTCCAGCACCAGCGCCTCGGCGCCGACGGCAAGCTCGACGTTGAGCGTACGGGCAAAGGCCGCCCTGTCGAAGACGATGGTTTCCTGCGGCAGCCAGGCGATGCGGCCGTTTTCGCCTACCGACAAATTGACCCGCACTTCGGCATGGTCGGATGCCGCCCGGTAGATCTTCTCGCAGGCCTGCGTGGTGATCGATGCCGAAGCGGCCGCGCCGACATCCACGTCCCAGGCGATACGGTCGCCGCCCGTCATTCCGCCGGCGGTGTTGATCAGCACCGCTTCGAGCGGATCGGCCGAGACGGCCGGCATTCTTATCTTGGCGGCGCCGTCCTGATAGAGGCGCCGCAGGCGCGTGCGGCCCTCGCCAAGCGCGCAGGAAAGCCGCGCCACGCCCGCAACGCGCTGCGTCGAAATCCCGCCATGTTCGCCCATATCCATGCCTGCACGTTAAGCACTCCGGCGGCTTTGTCGATATGGAGTTCGATATAGCTTGTTGCTTGACAACGTTTCGGTTTCTATAGAGGGAACCACCTTGGTACGGTCATGCTGCGCTTGGCGGGGGTATTAAACGACGACGGCGGCTTGATACCAGGAGAAAAAGGGGCGCTGCTCAGTCGGCGTCGGGAAACGCGAGATAGTGGGGAAGGAACCGAATGGCCGACCAGCTGGCAACGGATATCATCGCGAAGATCAAGGCTCATGCCGAGCCGGGCGGCGAAGAAATCACCACCACCACCGAATTGACCTCGCTTGGCATCCATTCGCTCGAGCTGACGGAGATTATCTTCGATCTTGAGGAAGAGTATGGCATCGAGATCGAGATGAACACGGTCGACGCCTGGAGCAATCTGAAGAACGTCGGCGACATGGTCGAAGCTGTGCGCGCGCTGATCGCGAAAAAAGCCTGAACTGAATGCGGCAGCGCGTTGTCATCACCGGCATGGGCGGCATTTGCGGGCTCGGCACCAGCGCGCCCGCGATCTGGAACGAGATGCGCGCCGGCCGCTCGGCCATCGGCCAGATCACAAGTCCCCAACTGCATGATCTGAAGGTCAAGGTCGGCTGCGAAATCAAGACGCTTCCCGATCACGGCATCGACCGCAAGCAGACCGTGTCGATGGACCGCTTCAGCCTGCTGGCGACGATCGCAGCCAGGGAAGCCATGCAGCACGCCGGCCTGGTCTCGACTGAAGCCACCACCTATCGGATGGGCACCGTCGTCGGCGTCGGCGTCTGCGGCTGGGAGGCGATCGAAGAGAGCTATCGCGCCATACTGGTCGAGGGCAAGAACCGCGCTGGCATCTTCACCGTGCCAAAGGTCATGCCAAGCGCGGCCTCTGGCCATGTCAGCATGAATCTGGGCCTGCGCGGCCCGGTCTTCGGCGTCACCTCGGCCTGTTCGTCGTCCAACCACGCCATCGCCTCGGCTGTCGACCAGATCAGACTTGGCCGCGCCGATGTGATGGTCGCCGGCGGCACCGATGCGCCGCTGGTCTGGGGCATCCTGAAGGGCTGGGAAGCACTGCGCGTGCTGGCGCCCGACACCTGCCGGCCATTCTCGGCCGACCGCCAGGGACTGTCACTCGGCGAGGGCGCCGGCATGGCGGTCCTGGAGACGTATGAGCACGCCATGGCGCGCGGCGCCACCATCCTTGCCGAGGTCGCCGGCGCCGGCCTCTCCGCCGACGCCTCCGACATTGTCGCGCCGACCGTCGAAGGGCCGACGGCGGCCATGCGCGCCTGCCTGGCCGATGCCGGCTTCAATCCCGAGGATGTCGACTACCTCAATGCCCATGGCACCGGCACCAAGGCCAACGACCAGATCGAGACGGCAGCGATCAAGCGCGTCTTCGGCGACCATGCCTACAAGCTTTCGGTGTCGTCGACCAAGTCGATGCACGCCCATTGCCTCGGCGCATCGGGTGCGCTGGAGATGATCGCCTGCGTGATGGCGATCCGCGAAGGCATCGTGCCGCCGACGGCCAATTTTCGTGAGGCCGATCCCGATTGCGACCTCGACGTCACGCCGAATGTGCCGCGCGAGCGCAAGGTGCGCGCCGCGATCAGCAACGGCTTCGCGTTCGGCGGCACCAATGCCGTGCTGGCCTTCAAGGCTGCCTGATCTAAGGGGCGGGCGGATCTGCCCCAGGCAGGCCATTCCGTTGACTGTCCGTGCACGATGAAACCCTTCGCCGCCATATTGATCGTGCCGTGCGCCGCGTCTAATCCTTGGCCGACCCGCCAAAACCGCGCCGCTCGGCGCGAATCCTCATCCAGGAGTTTCCATGGCAGACCTGTCCGCCTTTCCGATCGCAACGCGTTGGCCGGCCAAGCATCCGGACCAGCTCCAGCTCTATTCGGCGACAACGCCGAACGGGGTGAAGATATCGATCGCCCTGGAGGAACTCGGCCTTCCTTACGAGCCGCATTGGGTCAACATCGGCCAGAACGAAAGCTGGACACCGGAATTCCTGTCGCTCAATCCCAACGGCAAGATACCGGCGATCATCGATCCCAACGGCCCGGACGGCCAGCCGATCGGCCTGTTCGAATCCGGCGCCATCCTGCTCTACCTTGCTGAAAAGACCGGCCTGCTCATGCCCATTGATGGCGCGCGCCGCTACGAGACCATCCAGTGGGTGTTCTTCCAGATGGCCTCGGTCGGGCCAATGTTCGGCCAGGTCGGCTTCTTCCACAAATTCGCCGGCCGCGAAATCGCCGACAAACGCCCTCTGGAGCGCTATCGCGACGAGTCAAAGCGACTGCTCGGCGTGCTCGACGGCCGGCTGAAGGGGCGCAAGTGGATCATGGGCAATGACTACACCATCGCCGACATCTCGCTGCTCGGTTGGGTGCGCAACCTGATCGGATTCTACGAAGCACGCGAACTCGTCGGCTTTGACGATTTCGCCCATCTGGGAACATGGCTGGAGCGCGGCCTGGCGCGGCCGGCGGTGCAAAAAGGCCTGACCATCCCGGCCAAGGGATAGAAAAACCAGCCTCCGAAGCGCGGCTATTTCGCCTTCGCTTTGGCTTTCGAACCGCCTTTGCCCATGACGGAAGCGGCGAGCGACGCAGCACCTCGGGCGGCGACCATGACCGCGCCGGCAGCGACGTTGGCTGTGGCCTTGGCCGTGCGCATCGCACTGCCGCCCAAGGAGTCGCTGGAACTCGCGGGCTTCTTCGGCTTTGCGGCTTTTGGCGCGGCTTTCGCTGCGGCCGGCACCACTTTCTTCGGCGCTGCCTTGCCGAAAGCCGGCTTGGCGTCCTTCGAACGGCCTGTCATTGCCGGGCCGGCGCCGGTTTTGGATTGGGTCGCCTTGCCCTTGGCGGGCGCAGGCTTTTTTGCCTTGGTTGCCATTGGACCGAATCCCTCTTTTGGCACAATTGTCGTGTCGGGATAACGGCCTGAAAGTCTTAAAGTTCCCCTTGCACAATCCGTCGAATCAAGCGGAAAGGCCGATCACCAGATCGGCGGCACTGCGCCGCGCGAGCACGCGCTCGATGTTGGGCAGGTCGTTGGAAGCGATCCAGGCGCGCGCATCTTCATCGGAGCGGCCATGCTCGTGCCAGCGCTCCATCAGGCGGCGCTCGAGCTCGTTGCGCGGCACGTCGACGAAGATCGAGAAATCGAACAGCGGCGCCAGCCGCGACCACGGCTCTTCGTCGAGCAGCAGGTAATTGCCTTCGACCAGGATGAACTTGGTTTCTGTGGCGACGATCGAGGCTGCGGCGCGCGACAGTTCCATGTTGCGGTCGAAGACCGGAATGGCGATGTCGGGTTCACCGGCACGGATACGCTTCAGCAAGGCCTCAAAACCGGCAAAGTCGAAGGTTTCCGGCGCGCCCTTGCGCGCGCGCAGACCGCGCCGCTCGAGCACGGCGTCGTCATAGTGGAAGCCGTCCATCGGTACGACCTCCGCTGCCCCTTCGGGCAGCAGTTCATGCAGCCTTGCCGACAGCGTCGACTTGCCGGCGCCCGGTGGACCGGCAATGGCGACGATGAAGCGGTTTGCCTTGCCGGCGCGTTTGAAGATGGTGGCGGCGAGATGGGCGATTTCGGACATGAGAGCCTCTCTGGCAGAGCTTCAGATCCACCATGTTCCGCATGATGATTTCGGCCACATCTTGGCGACAGTTCACGGAAATTTCAAACCCTGCGGCCGCGCAATCACACCTACGAGGCCAGCGGCTGGCCGATGCGCAGGAAATCGCTGTCGAAGGGAACCTCCCGCGTCGAACCGCCGGCATGCAGCCGCATGCGGCCATCCGCCGTCGTGACGTCCCGCGGCGGCTCGCCGCCCGACAGCGGCAGGACGCCGATGACGTGGCGAAAAGACACGCTTTGGCCTTCGCCCAGCGCAAAAGCGGTCGCCAC
>NZ_RZRW01000047.1:0-18024 GCF_003998745.1 Mesorhizobium sp. M7A.F.Ca.US.014.04.1.1
CCAGGGCGGCGACGCGCTTGGGGCGCAGATTTCGCAGATCGTCACCGCCGATTTGAAGCGTTCGGGTCTGTTCGCTCCGATCGACAAGAGCGCCTTTATCGAGAAAATCACCAACCCCGATGCAGCACCGCGCTTCGACGACTGGAAGGTGATCAACGCTCAGGCGCTGGTCACGGGCAGCGTCAGCAAGGAAGCCGACGGCCGCATCCGCGCCCAGTACCGGTTGTGGGATACCTTTGCCGGCCAGCAGATGGCTGGCGAGCAGTTCTTCGCCAACGATGCCAATCAGCGGCGTGTCGCCCATATCATCGCCGACGCCATCTATGAGCGGCTGACCGGCGAAAAAGGCTATTTCGACACCCGCGTCGTCTTCATCGACGAATCCGGCGCCAAGAATGCGCGCAAGAAGCGCCTCGCGATCATGGACCAGGACGGCGCCAACGTCCGCTATCTTTCGGACGGCAGGTCGATCGTGCTGACGCCGCGTTTCTCGCCGAACCGGCAGGAAATCACCTACATGTCCTATGAAAGCGGTCAGCCGCGGGTGTACCTGCTGCAGATCGAGACCGGCCAACGCGAACTGGTCGGCAATTTCCCAGGCATGACCTTTGCGCCGCGCTTTTCGCCCGATGGCCAGAAGGTGATCATGAGCCTGCTGCGCGACGACGGCAATTCCAACATCTTCGCCATGGACCTGCGCAGCCGCTCGACGACGCGGCTGACCAACTCGACCGCCATCGACACCTCGCCGTCCTATTCGCCCGACGGCAGCAAGGTGGTGTTCACCTCCGACCGTGGCGGCCGCGCACAGATCTACGTGATGGGCGCCGACGGTTCGGGCCAGACCCGTATCTCCTTCGGCGACGGCGTCTATTCGACACCGGTATGGTCGCCGCGCGGCGACCTGATTGCCTTCACCAAGCAGACCGGCGGCGAATTCCAGATCGGGGTCATGAAGACCGATGGATCGGGTGAGCGCATCCTCTCCTCCGGCTTCCAGCAGGAGGGACCGACCTGGGCGCCGAATGGCCGCGTGCTGATGTTCTTCCGCGATTCCGCCGGTGGCCCCAAACTGGTTTCGGTCGATCTGACCGGACGCAACGAGCAATCGATCCCGACGGCGAACTTCGCTTCGGACCCTGCCTGGTCGCCGCTGCTGGAGTAAGAGACGAACTGAGGAACTGGGGAATTGAAGAACTGAAGAATGGAGAAGGCGGGCGGCCACATCAAGCGTGCGAAGGATCTAGAGGTTTATAAGCGCGCTTATGTGGTCTCTCTTGACGTGCATAAAGCTACGCTCGCCTTCCCGAAAATGGAGCAATACGCACTGGCTGATCAGTTGCGTCGCTCCAGCAAGGGAATCTGCGCCAATTTGGCTGAGGGATTTGCCAAGCAGACTCACTCCAAACCCGAATTCGCGCGGTTCATTTCGATGGCAATGGGTCATGCAGCGAAGTGGAGACGTGGATTTCCTAAGCGTTCGACCTTGGATACATCAGCCAGGCACAACACGACGATTGGCTGCGATCCTATGCCCATATCTACGGCATGCTGATCAATCTGAGAGAAAAGCTGAAGTGAATTCTCTCTTCAGTTCCTCAATTCCCCAACTCTTCAATTCCTCTTTTCCATCTCTTTGTCGCGTTTTGGCCGTATTTCCGCCTAGGGTCCGCGCCAACTGTGGCTCATGGCCAATGGCTGCGGACGGGCAGCTTAAACCAAAATTTAACCGTGTTTCTTGAATGCCGGTTAACCCAAACGTGGTTACTGGGTGATCAACGAAATCACTCAAATTAGACCACTCGAATTACGAAGGAGAGGCGGCATGGGCCGTATTGCAGCACTTACCAGAAACCCGGTCATGATCGCGCTGGTGGCGATGCTCGCCATCGCCGGTTGCGCCTCGAAAAAGACGCCGAACAACGCGGCCGATCTTGGCCTTAACGGCGCCGGCGCCGCAACACCCGGATCGGCGCAGGACTTCACCGTCAACATTGGCGACCGCATCTTCTTCGATACGGACTCGACCTCGATCCGTGCCGACGCGCAGACGACGCTCTCGCGCCAGGCACAGTGGCTGAACCAGTACAAGCAGTATGCCATCGTCGTCGAAGGCCATGCCGACGAACGCGGAACGCGCGAATACAATCTGGCGCTCGGCGCCCGCCGCGCAGCCGCTACCCGTGACTTCCTTGTCGCCAAGGGCGTCTCGGCCAGCCGTCTCAAGACCATTTCCTACGGCAAGGAACGTCCGGTCGCGGTTTGCGACGACATCTCTTGCTGGTCGCAGAATCGCCGCGCGGTCACTACGCTTAGCGGCGCTGGCTCCTGAGGCATCATGGACCGGCGCGTCAAAGGACGCGTGGCCGTCTAGCGGTAAAAATGCAACATACTTGTGCGAAAGGCGGCCTTGGGGCCGCCTTTTTCATATCCGGATGCCCGAAACAAAATTTGGCCGAAGTCTCGGCTCCTGCTATGAGCCGAGGGCGCTTGGCTGGTCCCATTCTGATTGGAAGGCGCGAACAAGCTAACGAAATCACTGCGAGAGGCACATGCATTTGAGATCGGTTCTGAGCGGCACGCTTGCGCTGCTGCTCCTATCAGGCGTCACCGCCCTGGCTAGCGGCACCGGGGCGAGCGGCACAGGGCAATCAACCGACAGCGGCTTTACCTTCCATCTTCCCAGTATCGAATTGCCCGGCTTTTTTGGTCAAAAGAAGAAACCGGACCAGGTTCAGCTGGTGCAGTCCGATCCTACCGCTGTCACCAGCCTGGAAGAGCAGCTGCGGCAGATGAACGGCAAGATCGAGGAACTCAATTTCCAGGTCCTGCAAATGCAGGAGCAGATCCGCAAGCAGCAGGAAGATAATGAATTCCGCTTCCAGCAGCTGGAAGGTGGCGGCACGCAAGGCGGACAGCCGCCGGCGCAGAAGAAATCGGACGCCACCACCGGCACCGACAACAACGTGGCGGCGGCCCCGGCAACACGGGCGCCGGCCGATGCCGGCGCCGAGCCCGCCAACGATCAATCGGCAGTCGGCAAGACGGTCGAGGACGTCATCGTCGAATCTCCGGATGGCGACCCCGGCAAGGTTATTCCCGGTACGGGAGCGCCGGAAAAGACCTTCGGCAGCATCACCGTCGACAAGAACGGCAATGTCATCGATGCCGGCGGCAACACACAATCGACCGCGCCGGCGCAGGATACCGCGCCAGTCGCCGGGGCGGCGCCCAAGGCCGGCAAATCCGATACGGTGGTCGCGGCGTTGCCCGCCACCAACAATCCGGAAGAGCTCTACCGCAACTCATACCAGTTCATCCTCTCGGGCGACTACGGCACCGCCGAGCAGGGTTTTCGCGACCACATCGCCCGCTTCCCCAAGGATGCGAAGGCCGCGGACGCGCATTACTGGCTGGGCGAGTCATTGCTCGGCCAGCAGAAATACCGCGATGCGGCCGAGACGTTCCTTGCCGCCAGCAAGGACTACCCCAAGGCCAAGAAAGCTCCCGATATGTTGCTGAAGCTCGGCGTGTCGCTGGTCGGCCTCAAGCAGCATGACGTTGCCTGCGCCACTTTCAGCGAGGTCGGCAAGCGCTACCCCGATATTTCCAGCGCGCTCAAGGAACGCGTCAAGCAGGAGAAGGCTCTGGCTGCCTGCTGATCCTTGTCATACATGTCGTTGTCCTGAAACCGGGATCACTTTTGGGCGACATGCATCATGCTCGACACCGAGCCGGACCTCTCGACTAACCCTTTTTCGCATATCGATTTTACCAGCGGCGCTGTTGCGGCCGTGTCCGGCGGCAGCGACTCGACCGCCCTGCTCCTTCTTCTCAAACACCATCTCGAACGTAGGGCGCCGGCAACCAGGCTGCTGGCGGTGACGATCGACCACGGTTTGCGGTCCGGTTCGGCTGCGGAAGCGCAAACAGTGGCGAAGCTGTGCGCCAGGCTCGGAATTTCACACCGCATCCTGACATGGTCGGGTCCAAAGCCATCGACCGGTCTGCCCGCCGCCGCTCGCGAGGCGCGCTACCGGCTGCTAGCCGAGGCGGCACAAGCGGAAGGCATCGGCATGATCCTCACCGGCCATACCGCCGACGACCAGGCGGAAACGGTGCTGATGCGGCACGCGCGGGACGAGGGCCAAGGCCATGCCGGCATGGCCGGCCGGGGACTTGCCGGCATGGCGCCGGCCACCCTCTATGACTGGCGCATTTGGATCGTGCGGCCGCTCCTCGGCGTGCGGCGCGCGGCATTGCGCGACGTCCTGCGCCGTCAAAATGTCGGCTGGGCTGACGATCCGACCAATGACGACGCGGCTTTCGAGCGGCCGCGTGTGCGGGCCGCACTTGCCGGCGAGAGTGTCGAGCATGTGAAGGGCATGTTGATGCTCGCGGGCCAGGCCGCCCTCGAGCGCAGGCAGCTTGGCGCCAGCGCAGCCGGTTTGATCGATGGCTTCGCCAGCCAGCCAGCCATCGGCCTCATCCGCCTCGACCCGTGCCTGCTCTCCTCCGGTGACGAGCAGGCGGCCGTCTATGCGTTGCGCATCCTTCTGGCCACGACCGGCGGGATTGCCTTCCTGCCGGATCAGGCCCGCAGCGAGGCTCTGTTCGGTCGGCTGAGGGCTGGATTTCTTTGCGCCACATTGTCGCGGACGGTTGTCGATTCCCGGCGCTCCGGCATATTCCTGCGCCGCGAGGCGCGCGGACTGCCCGCCGCCGCTGCCGCCACCGGCAGCACCCTGTGGGACGGCCGCCGGCACATCACATTGAACGACAGCAGCAGCGCATTGTTGATTGCCCCGTTAGGCACGGCAGCGGCGAAACGGCTCGCGACGGGTGAAGGAAAAACCCCGTCGAGCCTGATGCGCGCCGCGCTCGCGGCCGAACCGGCGGTGTGGCAGGCCGGTGAATGCCTTGGTTTGCCTGGATATGGACTGAAGTCCGCGACGGTGGAAGTGCGGCCGGTCGTTGCCCCCTTCGGCCGCTTCCTGCCATCCTTCGACCTAGCGCTGGCGCGGGCCGTCGCCGGGCTGATTGGCGCGGCCCCGGTCCCGCCCTTGCCTTTCAGCGGCCACAGTGCCGGCTGAGGGTTGCGCGAAAGCTTAACCCAGACGTGCTGTTCTGCTTGGCAAGGGGGGACGCTCTCCCTATGTTAGGCGCAAGTTTCCTCTCATGACGCGTGTCCGCCTCGCGGACGCCAACGGGACAATTGATGAATCCGAACTATCGCAACCTCGCGCTCTGGGCGATCATAGCGGTCCTGCTCATAGCCCTGTTCAATTTGTTCCAGACGCCGCAGACGCGAGGGGCTTCCAGCGATGTGCCTTATTCGCAGTTCCTGCAGGATGTCGCGGCGGGGCGGGTCAAGACGGTGACCATTGCTGGCGCTCGTATCAGCGGCACCTACACCGACAATTCCAGCGGTTTCCAGACCTATTCGCCCGGCGATCCTTCGCTGGTCTCGCGGCTGCAGGACAAGAACGTCACCATCAATGCACGGCCTGAAACGGACGGTTCCAATTCGCTGTTCGGCTATTTGATCTCCTGGCTGCCGATGATCCTCATCCTCGGCGTCTGGATATTCTTCATGCGCCAGATGCAGTCCGGCTCCGGCCGCGCGATGGGCTTCGGCAAATCGAAGGCCAAGCTGCTCACCGAAGCGCATGGCCGCGTCACTTTCCAGGACGTTGCCGGCGTCGACGAAGCCAAGGAAGATCTGGAAGAGATCGTCGAGTTCCTGCGCGATCCGCAGAAGTTCCAGCGGCTCGGCGGCAAGATTCCGCGCGGCGTGCTGCTCGTCGGCCCTCCGGGAACCGGCAAGACGCTGCTCGCGCGCTCGGTTGCCGGCGAAGCCAATGTGCCGTTCTTCACCATTTCCGGTTCTGACTTCGTCGAGATGTTCGTCGGCGTCGGTGCAAGCCGCGTCCGCGACATGTTCGACCAGGCCAAGAAGAACGCGCCCTGCATCATCTTCATTGACGAAATCGACGCAGTCGGCCGTCATCGCGGCGCCGGCCTCGGCGGCGGCAATGACGAACGCGAGCAGACGCTGAACCAGCTGCTGGTCGAGATGGACGGTTTCGAATCCAACGAAAGCATCATCCTGATCGCTGCCACCAACCGGCCCGACGTGCTCGATCCGGCACTGCTCAGGCCAGGCCGCTTCGACCGCCAGGTCGTGGTGCCGAACCCTGACATCGTCGGCCGCGAGAAGATCCTCAAGGTGCATGTGCGCAACGTGCCGCTGGCGCCCAACGTCGACCTCAAGGTGATCGCGCGCGGCACGCCTGGCTTCTCCGGCGCCGACCTGATGAACCTCGTCAACGAATCCGCGCTGATGGCGGCACGACGCAACAAGCGCCTCGTCACCATGGCTGAATTCGAGGACGCTAAGGACAAGATCATGATGGGCGCCGAGCGCCGCTCGTCGGCCATGACGCAGGCCGAGAAGGAACTGACCGCCTACCATGAGGCCGGCCACGCCATCCTCGCGCTCAACGTGCCGTCGGCCGATCCGCTGCACAAGGCCACCATCATCCCGCGCGGCCGTGCACTCGGCATGGTCATGCAGTTGCCCGAAGGCGACCGCTATTCGATGAGCTACAAATACATGATCTCGCGGCTCGCCATCATGATGGGCGGCCGTGTCGCCGAGGAGTTCAAGTTCGGCAAGGAGAACATCACCTCCGGAGCTTCTTCGGATATCGAGCAGGCGACCAAGCTGGCGCGTGCCATGGTCACGCGCTGGGGCTTTTCCGACAAGCTCGGCCATGTCGCCTATGGCGACAACCAGGAAGAAGTGTTCCTTGGCCATTCGGTGGCACGCACGCAGAACGTCTCGGAAGAAACGGCGCAGATCATCGACGCCGAAGTGCGCCGCCTGATCGATGAGGCCTATTCGTCGGCGAAGTCCATCCTGACCAAGAAGAAGAAGGAATGGATCGCGCTGGCTCAGGGCCTGCTGGAATACGAGACGCTGTCCGGCGAGGAGATCAAGCAGTTGATCGCCGGCCACAAGCCCGCACGCGACCTCGGCGACGATACGCCGCCAAGTCGTGGCTCGGCCGTGCCGAAGTCCGGCGGCCGCCGCAAGAAGGGTCCTGAGCCCGAAGGCGGTATGGAACCACAGCCGTCGAGCTGAGTTCGGCCACCGATTTCATCGAACGCCGCGGCTTGCTCCGCGGCGTTTTTTGTTTTTGGCGTTGGGGAGGAGTTGTCCGCGACCTCGCATCTGCGACGGTGACGATTGGCGAAAGTCTAGGTGATAGCCAATCTCCCCCACAAGGGGGAGATTGGCAACGTCGCCGCTGGCGTGCCCTCGAAGGCAACAAAAAGGCCCGCGAACCCTGCGGTTCGCAGGCCTTCTCTTCTTCAGATGTCTTGTCGCTCAGCTCTTCAGCTTGGCATTGCACAGGCTGTAATAACCGCCGCCCTTCTGGATCCAGCGAAGGCCGTTCAACGTGCCCGCGTCCTTGTTGCCATGGTAGCCCTGGAGACAGGTCTTCATGCGCGCCTTCGCGGGCTTTTCGGTCTTGAACTCGGCGGCCAGCGTGGTCGGAAATGTCACGCCCGCGGGCGCTACAGTGGGGGCGACCGCCGCGCTGGTTTCTTTTTTCGTCTGCGGCTCGGTTTTGACCGTATCCTCGCTGACACTGTCCGCTGCTGATGTCGCGCACTTCTCCTTGCGAAAAGCCGTCCAGTCCATGCCGTTCAGAGTGCCGCCTTCCTTGGCTGTTCGATAGGTCTCGCCGCATTCCTTCATCGTCAGTGCGCTTGCGGGGGCGACGCTCCAAGCGACAAATGCGGTCGCAGCCAATACCGCCAATTTCAAACCGTGCATAAGACCCTCCTGGTTGATAATAAGTTTGACGTCTTTTTGTATATGGTTTGTTCTCTATATGTTCAACCAGAATCTTTACGGACTACCGATGAGCTTGGCGGTGGGCAGTGTAGGCGAATTGATGATGCCGGCAGCCCGGCGACATGCAGATGCGAGCAAGGCAGTGTGCGTCTTCGCGCAACAAAAAAGGCCCGCGCATCTTGCGATGCGCGGGCCTTTGTTTGGAGACTATGGCTAAGCGATCAGCTCTTCAGCTTGGCGTTGCACAGGCTGTAGAAGCCGCCGCCCTTCTGGATCCACTTCAGGCCGCCAAGCGAATTGGCGTCCTTGAGGGCATAGTACTGGTCGAGGCAGGTGTGCATACGGCCCTTTCCGGGGGTCTCGCTGGTATATTTCGGCGAGATCGCGGACGGGAAGGTGACGCCCTTGGGCGCAGCCGTCGTCGGCTTCGCCGGCTCCTTGGTGTAGCTCGCCTCGTCGGCGGCCGGCACGGTGTCGTCATCCGAGGCGGCTGCGCCGCACTCGGTCTTGCGGAAGTCGTTCCACTTCATGCCGTTCAGCGTGTTGGCCGTCTTGGCGGCCTGATACTTGGTGCTGCATTCGGCCATGCTCAGGCCCTTGCCGCCATTGTCTGCGGGAGCGGCGGGAGCCGCGGCGGCCTTGGTGGTCGCCGGCTTGGCGGCGGCAGCGGCGGATGCACCGGCGGCGCATTCGGATTTGCGGAAGTCGTTCCACTTCATGCCGTTCAGCGTGCCGGCAGCCTTCGCCGCCTGATACTTGGTGCTGCATTCCTTCGCCGTCAGGCCCTTGGCCGTGCTGTCGTCCGCCGCGGCGGCAGCCTTCGTGGTGTCGGTCGCTTTCTTGGCATCGGCCGGCTTGGCGTCGGTCGTCGCTGCGGCGTCGGTACCGCACTGAGCCTTGCGGAACTGGTTCCAGGTCGCTCCGGCCAGTGTCCCCGCATCCTTGGCGGCGTTATACTTCGTGCTGCACTCGGCCATCGTCAGTGCGTTGGCTGGCGCGGCCAGGAACAAGGTCGCGACGGCGAGGCCGGTCAAAGTGGCAAGTCGGTGGATGAGCATAGCGTTTCTCCGTTGCAGCAGCCCATGATACGTCCCTGCAAATCAATAACGCTCAACGGTCGGTTGCGCCAGATGCTAAGTGGCGTATATATCGCCGAAAATCGGCTTCTCCCGATAAGGTGATGAAATCGTTGTCCGTTGCCTGGTTCAGAGCAAGATTTTCCTGGTGCATCCGCGCTGAAAGGCTCGAATGACTTGTATATTGCAGCATGGCAGTCTGGGCATGTCAGGTTGCGGCCACGTTGTGTGCAGTGCACAACAATGGTTTTCTAAGGATTGGTAACGTATAATCACACAATGTGATCATAGCGCCCTGGCCACTTGTGGCATGACGTGCCGGGGAAGAAACGTCGAGGAAGCTGACTGGCATGGCAGGGAATTATTTCGGCACGGACGGCATTCGCGGACGCGCCAACAAGTTTCCGATGACCGCTGAAATCGCGATGCGGGTCGGCATGGCCGCCGGCCTTTCTTTCCAGCGCGGCAGCCATCGACATCGTGTCGTGCTCGGCAAGGACACCAGGCTTTCCGGTTATATGATCGAGAATGCCATGGTCGCCGGTCTTTGTGCCGCCGGCATGGACGTGTTCCTGCTCGGCCCGATCCCGACGCCGGCTGTCGCCATGCTGGTGCGTTCGCTGCGCGCCGATATCGGCGTCATGATCTCGGCCTCGCACAACCCCTATTACGACAACGGCATCAAGCTGTTCGGACCCGACGGCTACAAGCTCTCCGACGAGATCGAGGAGCGCATCGAGAGCATGCTCGACAGGGATATCGAACTGGCGCTCGCCGACTCCGACGGGCTTGGCCGCGCCAAGCGCGTCGACGGCGTGCATGACCGCTACATCGAATTCGCCAAGCGCACCTTGCCGCGCTCGATGTCGCTCGCGGGCTTGAGGATCGTCGTCGATTGCGCCAATGGCGCGGCCTACAAGGTGGCGCCCGAGGCGCTGTGGGAACTGGGCGCCGAAGTCGTCGCCATCAATGTCGAGCCCAACGGCTTCAACATCAACAAGGAATGCGGCTCGACCCACCCGGCCGGCCTGCAAAAGAAGGTGCACGAAGTGCGCGCCGATATCGGCATCGCGCTCGACGGCGACGCCGATCGCGTCGTCATCGTCGATGAAAACGGCGCGATCGTCGATGGTGACCAGATCATGGCGCTGATCGCCGAATCCTGGCACCAGAGCGGGCGGCTTGCCGGCGGCGGTGTCGTCTCAACCGTCATGTCCAATCTGGGCCTCGAACGCTTCCTCGGCGACATGAAGCTGCAATTGCACCGCACCAAGGTCGGCGACCGTTATGTCGTCGAGCATATGCGCGCGCATGGCTTGAATGTCGGCGGCGAACAGTCGGGCCATATCGTGCTGTCCGACTTTTCGACCACCGGCGACGGCCTGGTTTCGGCGCTGCAGGTGCTGGCCTGCATCAAGCGGCAGGGCCGGCCGGTCAGCGAACTGTCGAAGAAATTCGAACCCGTGCCGCAACTCCTGAAGAACGTTCACATTTCCGGCGGCAAGCCGCTCGAGGAGGCGCCGGTCAAGGCCGCCATCGAAGACGCGCGTAGCCGGCTCGGCAAGACCGGACGGCTGGTTATCCGGCCATCCGGGACAGAGCCGCTGATCCGCGTGATGGCCGAGGGCGACGACCCGCAACTGGTCGAGTCCGTGGTGAATGGCATCGTGGACATCATCTCGGAAACGCGCAGCGCCGCCTGACCCCCACAGCGCCCGGCAGGACGTCGTCGCCTGAACCTGTCCAAGGCCCGCCTCTCGGCGGGCTTTTTCTTGTCGGCTCCCAGTCTGTTCGCTGTTCGGAAATCTCGCGCCGGTCCCCAGAAGTTTCGAGATTCGTGGTTAAGCAACAGGGTTAAACGCCTTTTAACCTTTGCAATTCATTATCCACGACTGAAAGCCAATCGCATTTCGGGCGGGTTTGCCGTTCCGAGCTTCTCAGGGGTGACAAGCATGTTCAAGACAGCAAGAAAGGCCCTGCTCGCCTTACTGTTCGCAGGCCTGGCGGGGCCGTTGTTCGCGGCCGACCTGCCGGAACCGATCGTCGAAGAGGCTCCGCCTCAGGCCGTCTACGAGCAGCCGGTAGAAGTCGGCGGCTGGTATATCCGTGGCGACATCGACTATCACAAGTCGACCGTGCGCGGCATCGACTATATGACCTACACCGTCGATCCCTGTAACTGTACGGTTACGCCCGGCACCAGAAGCTTCGATTTCGGCAAGCTCAAGGGCGGTTTCTCGCTCGGCGCCGGCGTCGGCTACAAGATCAACGATCACTTCCGGACCGATTTGACCGCCGACTATTGGTTCAAGTCGAACTTCAACGGCGGCACCTCGGATATCAACGGTACTTCGACCGAAGTATCGAAGATGAGCGCCCTGCTACTGCTTGCCAACGCCTATGTCGATCTCGGCACCTACCATGGCATCACGCCTTACGTTGGCGCCGGCATCGGCGGCGCCCGCGTCAAGTGGGATGATGTCTACGACCCGAACACCACCGAGTTCAATCCCGGCAGATCAAGCTGGCGTTTCGCCTACGGTCTGATGGCCGGCGCTTCGTACTGCTTGACCGACAAGATCATTCTCGATGCCGGCTACCGCTTCTCCCATATCCAGGGCGGCCGCATGTTCGACTGGAACATCACCAGCTCCGGTCCCGGCTTCGATCGTGGCATCAACACACACGAAGTGCGCGGTGGCCTGCGTTACCAGTTCGGTGGCAACAACGGTTGCGCCGCGCCGGTCGTTGCCTACCAGCCCGAACCCGAGCCGATCTACACCAAGTAACAGCATCTACATTACTTGAATTCTTCACAAACCGCCCGGCCTCAGCCGGGCGGTTTTTCGTTGGCCGCCTGGAATCGACAGGGGAAATGAATTCGCTAACGCTCTGTTAGCCTTAACCGCCACTTAACCACTATGGTTAACAATGCTCCTTGAAACGATGGCTGCCGCTGCGATTGCGGGCTGCGCCAAATTCGGGAGTCGGGGACCATGAAACTTACATCGCGTATGGCGCTGGCGCTCGGTGCACTAGCCCTCCTGCCGCTGACGCCGGTGCACGCGGCCGACTACGATCCGCCGATCTATGTCGACCAGGCGCCCGACTACGTCCCGGTCGAGGTCGGCTCCGGCTGGTATCTGCGCGGTGATCTCGGCTATGCCTTCAACAAGCCCTATGAATTTTCGGAAACTCCGGCCGGTCTGGTTACGGATACCAGCCCGCTGTCTGGTTCGATAGGTATGGGCTACCATTTCAACGATTACTTCCGTGGTGAATTGAATTTCGGTCTGCTGCCGACAAGCAAATTCGCCAGCAAATTCGACAGTACTTGCGATGGAACGCAGACGGTGACTGTCACCAGCGGTGGCAGCACAAGCGCGTTCGCCGGCCCAAGCACCCGTGGATGCGAAGGCTCCAACGACGGCAACAACAAGGCCTACGATGTGATGGCCAGCGCCTTTGTCGACCTGGGCACTTATGTCGGCTTCACGCCCTATGTCGGAGGCGGTGTCGGCATAGCGTACAGCACCTACAAGTACGCTCAAGGCGCTCGCAACTGTCAGAATTCATCGACAACATCAGGTACAACCACGACCATCTTTGAATGCGACGATCCAAACGGCTATGATGGGACGACGCAGTCGGAGAAGCAGTTCAGCTTCGCCTATACGCTCGGCGCCGGCTTTGCTTATCAGGTCAGCAAGAATGTTGCAGTCGATGTCGGCTATCAATACACGGCTCTGCCTTCCGCGAAATACGTGACAGCAGACGCTGTCGGCAACCCTGAGTTCAAAAAGGGCCTCGATTATCATCAGGTCAAGGTCGGGCTGCGCTACGATCTCTGGTAGGCGCGGCGAGTACGAGGACCAGCACGGCGGATCATGGGGTCCGTCGTTTGCGTTTGAAGTCACGACATCCTGATCGGGGATCGCCGGTATCCCGGCAACGACAAAAACTTTCCTCTTGACGCCTGAAGCCCGAACGAATATCGCCGTCCGTGGGCCACCCCTCCCCAACGAGGGGCCACTATCTGGAAGGATAGACCACGATGACGACGCATACGAAGCCCGGACTCCGTCCGGCAAACCCCAATTTCTCCTCAGGTCCCTGCGCAAAGCGCCCCGGCTGGTCGGTCGAGGCGCTAAGAAATGCTGCGCTCGGCCGTTCCCACCGCGCCAAGATCGGCAAGACCAAGCTCGAACAGGCGATCGAGCTGACGCGGGAGATTCTCCAGGTCCCGGCGGGTTACCGCATCGGCATCGTGCCGGCGTCGGACACCGGTGCGGTCGAGATGGCGCTGTGGTCGCTGCTCGGCGAGCGCGGCGTCGACATGGTCGCCTGGGAGAGCTTTGGCTCCGGCTGGGTCACCGACGTGGTCAAGCAATTGAAGCTCGCCGACGTGCGCAAGATCGAAGCCGGCTACGGCGAGCTGCCTGATCTCACCAAGATCGATTTCGACCGCGATGTGGTGTTCACCTGGAACGGCACCACGTCGGGCGTTCGCGTGCCGAACGGCGATTTCATTCCCGCGGACCGCAAGGGCCTGACCGTCTGCGATGCGACTTCCGCCGCATTCGCGCAGAGGCTCGACTTCGAAAAACTCGATGTCGTCACTTTCTCCTGGCAGAAGGTGCTGGGCGGCGAGGGCGCTCACGGCATGCTGATCCTGTCGCCTCGCGCTGTCGAGCGGCTGGAAACCTACAAGCCCTCATGGCCGCTGCCGAAAATTTTCCGCCTGACCTCAGGCGGCAAGCTGATCGAAGGCATCTTCAAGGGCGAGACCATCAACACGCCCTCGATGCTGTGCGTCGAGGATTACCTCGATGCGCTCAACTGGGCGAAGTCGACCGGCGGCCTCGACGCGCTGATCGCCAGGGCGGATGCCAATGCGGCCGTCCTCGATCGCTTTGTCGGCAAGTCCTCCTGGCTCGGTCATCTCGCCGTCCAGCCGGCGACACGGTCGAACACGTCCGTCTGCCTGTCCTTCACCGATCCGGACGTGTCCGCGCTCGACGCCGACGGGCAGGCGGCCTTCGCCAAGGGGCTGGTGTCGGTGCTCGACAAGGAAGGCGTCGCCTATGATATCGGTGCCTATCGCGACGCACCGCCCGGCCTGCGCATCTGGTGCGGCGCGACGGTCGAGACGTCGGATCTCGAAGCGTTGCTGCCCTGGCTCGACTGGGCATTCGCCGCACAGAAGGCGTCGCTCAAAGCGGCGGCCTGAGATCATTCGCGGCGGCCTTCGGGCCGCCCACTCCCATCAGGATCAAATCCATTTCAAGGAGGCCGCCATGGCGCCCCGCGTTCTCGTCTCAGACAAACTCTCCCCCACCGCCGTGCAAATCTTCAAGGATCGTGGCGTCGAGGTCGACTATCTGCCCGATCTCGGCAAGGACAAGGATAAGCTCGCCGAAGTGATCGGCCAGTATGATGGCCTCGCCATCCGCTCGGCGACCAAGGTCACCGAAAAGCTGATCAACGCCGCTACCAATCTCAAAGTCATCGGCCGCGCCGGCATCGGCGTCGACAATGTCGATATCCCGGCGGCAAGCCGCAAGGGCATCATCGTGATGAACACGCCCTTCGGCAACTCGATCACCACAGCCGAACATGCGGTGGCGATGATCTTTGCGCTGGCGCGCCAGATCCCTGAAGCCAACGCCTCGACCCATGCCGGCAAATGGGAAAAGAACCGCTTCATGGGCGTCGAGATCACCGGCAAGACGCTGGGCGTCATCGGCTGCGGCAACATCGGTTCGATCGTCGCGACGCGCGGCGTTGGCCTCAAGATGCACGTCATCGCCTTCGATCCGTTCCTGTCGGACAGCCGTGCCGAGGAGCTTGGCGTCGACAAGGTCGAGCTCGACGAGCTGTTCGCCCGCGCCGATTTCATCACCCTGCACACGCCGCTGACCGACAAGACGCGCAACATCATCGATGCCGCGGCGATCGCCAAGATGAAGAAGGGCGTGCGCATCATCAATTGCGCACGCGGCGGTCTGATCGTCGAGGCCGATCTGGTCGCAGCGCTGAAGAGTGGCAAGGTGGCCGGCGCTGGCGTCGACGTCTTCGAGGTCGAACCGGCCGAGAACAACGAACTGTTCGGCATGGAGAATGTGGTGGCGACGCCGCATCTCGGCGCCTCGACGACGGAGGCCCAGGAGAATGTCGCGCTGCAGGTTGCCGAGCAGATGGCCGACTATCTGATCAAGGGCGCCGTCTCCAACGCCATCAACATGCCGTCGATCACCGCCGAGGAGGCGCCGCGGCTGAAGCCGTTCGTCAAGCTCGCCGAGGTGCTCGGCGCCTTTGTCGGCCAGGTCACCGAGGATCCGATCAAGGAGGTGGAGATCCTGTTCGACGGCTCGACCGCGACGATGAACACGCGCGCGCTGATCAGTGCAGCACTCGCCGGGCTGATCCGGCCTCAGGTCTCGGACGTCAACATGGTGTCGGCGCCGATCATGGTGAAGGAGCGCGGCATCATCGTGGCCGAGGTCAAGCGCGACAAGTCGGGCGTGTTCGACGGCTATATCAAGCTGACGGTGAAGACCGAGCACATGACGCGCTCGATCGCCGGCACATGCTTCTCGGATGGCAAGCCACGCTTCATCCAGATCAAGGGCATCAACCTCGATGCCGAGGTCGGCCAGCACATGCTCTACACCACCAATGCGGACGCGCCGGGCATCATCGGCCTGCTCGGCACCGTCTGCGGCGAGAATGGCGTCAACATCGCCAACTTCCAGCTCGGCCGCAACCGGCCGGGCGGCGATGCCATAGCGCTGCTCTATCTCGACGCGCCGTTCCCGGAAGCCGTGCTGGAAAAGGTCAAGGCGCACAAGTCGATCGACTCGGCCAAGCGGCTGCAGTTCGACGTCAACGCGATGTGATTGAGGACAGGCGGTCGCCGACCCACCTCGTTGACGCCGGCCGCCGCGGCGGCCGGTTCATGTCAACTCGTCCGAGCCATCGGAGACACCCACGCGATGTCGGTAGACCAGTTCCCAGCCCTTCCAGCCCGTAAACAGCAAGATGAGAACCACGATCAGCGATAGGACGATGCCGGTTGGCATCACGGCCGCCGCTCCGCCGGCATACCGCGAGTACCAGTTGTAAAGCTCGATCAACACGACGAGTACATTGCCGCCGGCATGGAGCCATGCCGTCGTGAGATTGCGGACCTGCACATCGCCGAGAACATCCGTCAAGCCAGCAAGCGCAGCCAGGGCAGCCATGATCAGGCCTGCGCCGAGAAGCCAAAGCGACCCGGTGACCCATCCAGGATCGGCTGTTCGCCAGAAGATAAGGTCGCAAACGAAGGTGCCGACAAAAAAGGCAATCGGAAACGGAATCAGCATCGGGTGGATAGGGTGACCAGCAATGCTTGCCGTGCTGCGAGGGTTGTGGCTCATCATGTCGCCTCCCTGGCGTTCAAACTCCGCTGGAGGTGAAATGTTCCAAGTAGGGGACGCGGCAGGATTCATGCCGCTGTTTCCGCGCCATTGGCGAAGTCCAGGCCGTTCGCGTGATTACCGCGACGGCGGAGGGCGTCAGCCGCCAAATGTCATCCGCGGTGGTCCGCCACCGCCATCTTGCGCCCGCTGTATTCGGCAAGCCCGATGCCGCCCAGCACGAGCACCAAGGCCAGCGCCTGATAGAGCTGGAACGTCTCGCCGACGATCAGCACCGACAGCAGCGTGCCGAAGATCGGCACCAGATTGATGAACAGGCCGGCGCGGTTGGCGCCGATCAGCTCGTTGCCCCTGATGTAGAAGATCTGCGAAACGACCGATGCGCCGATCGCCGTATAGACGATGACGGTCCAGCCGCGCGCGTCGGGCATGATGACCTTGCCGGCGAGGACCTCCCACAGGAAGAACGGCAACGAGGTGACGAGTGCCGAAACCGACAGGGCCAGCATCAGGCTCTGCCAGTGCATCACCGGCTTCAGCCGCAACCCCACCGAATAGCCGCTGTAGAGAAAGACTGCGACCAGCATGATGGCGTCACCGAAATTGAGTTCCAGCGTCAACAGCCGGCGCGGGTCGCCATGGCAGGCGGTGAGGATCACGCCGGCGACGGTCAGCACGACGCCGACAATCTGCGCCCAGTTCACGCGCAGGCGGAAGAAGACGAAATTGGCAGTCATGATCAGGATCGGCATCGCCGCCTGTTCGATCGAGACATTGATCGCTGTCGTGTAGTTGAGCGCCGTGTAGAAGATGGTGTTGAACAGGGTGAAGCCGCTGGCGCCGAGGGCGACCAGCACGAACCAGTGCTTGCGGACTACCGGCCAGTCCTTCTGGATGGTCTTCCAGCCGATGGGCAGCATGATCGCCACGGCCAGCACCCAGCGCAGGAAGACCAGCGTCATCGGCGAGACGTGATCGACCGCCAGCTTGCCGGCCACCGAATTTCCACCCCAAAGCAAGGTGGTGAGCAGCAGGAATATGTAGGCGCTTCGATGCATCGCGGGATTCCAGTCGCCGGAGCTGCGGTGTTTGCCGGCCTATTGCCCTCGCTCGCCCAAGTAAATGATGTCAAAGCCGAAAATTGTTGTGCCTCAGGGCATTTTCGACGGCAAAGAAAGGTCGCGCTCGCGAGGTCTTGACGTTATAGAGGCCTGTCGTTTCGAACCATATTCAAGCCGCTTGGCGGCGTCTCAAGGGAAAAGAAACATGGCCAATGTGGTGGTCGTCGGCTCGCAGTGGGGTGACGAAGGCAAGGGCAAGATCGTCGACTGGCTGTCGGAGCGCGCCGATGTCGTGGTGCGTTTCCAGGGCGGCCACAATGCCGGCCATACGCTGGTCGTCGACGGCAAGGTCTACAAGCTGTCGTTGCTTCCGTCGGGCGTCGTGCGCCACGGCAAGCTGTCCATCATCGGCAATGGCGTCGTGTTCGACCCGCACGCTTTCGTCGCCGAGGTGGCAAAACTCAAGGCGCAAGGTGTCGAAGTAGCGCCGGATCGCCTGAAAATAGCCGAAAACACAGCGCTTATCCTGTCCCTGCATCGAGAGCTGGACGGATTTCGTGAGGACGCCGCATCCAATTCCGGGACGAAGATTGGCACGA
>NZ_RZRW01000471.1:0-4425 GCF_003998745.1 Mesorhizobium sp. M7A.F.Ca.US.014.04.1.1
GCCCGGTCGTCAGCCAAGTTCAGTTCGACAAGATCCAGGACCTGATCCAGGCCGGCATCGACGAGGGTGCGACGTTGGTCGCCGGCGGCCCCGGCCGTCCGGCCGAACTCAACCGCGGCTACTATGTCAGGCCGACGGTGTTCGCCGACGTTACCCACGACATGCGCATCGCGCGCGAGGAGATCTTTGGGCCGGTACTGGCGATCATGCCCTATGACAGCGTCGACGAGGTGGTCGAGACCGCCAACGACACCGTCTATGGCCTCGCCTCCTACATCCAGGCCAAGGACATGAAGAAGGCGCGCGAAGTCGCGGCGCGCATGCGCACCGGCAATGTCTACATCAACTATCCCCAGTGGGACGCCGGCCTGCCGTTCGGCGGCTACAAGCAGTCGGGCAATGGCCGCGAATATGCCGAATACGGACTTGAGGATTTCCTCGAGATCAAGGGCATCGCGGGATATGAAGCGGCTGAGTAGGCACCGTACAGTGTGATGCAATAAAGGGCGCGGCCTGCGGTGTGGGCCGCGCCTTTTCATTTTGCAGCCAAGCCTTGCCATCTCCGCATTCTTGCCAATTGGCAAATACATGCTATATATCTGCCAATCAGCAAGGTGAACGCAATGCAGCTTCAATCCATCGTCACCACGCCGGCCACGTTCGGAGCCGCTATCTCGGATGAAGAAGCGGGCGCGCTGGCGCGCACAACGGTCAATCTGTTCAAGGCCTGGAACCTCACCGACCTGGAGGCCTGCATCCTGCTCGGCGGTATGTCGGCGCGCACCTGGGCACGCTGGAAGACTGGGGCGAAGGAAGGTGGCATCGGCAGGATCGACCGCGACCTGCGCACCCGCATGGCGCATCTGATGGGCATCCACAAGGGCCTGCGCTACCTCTTCACGGAACCGGCGCGCGGCTATGCCTGGATCCGCAAGCCCAATGCCACCTTTGGCGGCCAGTCGGCGCTCGACCTGATGCTGCGCGGCGAAATCTCCGATCTCTCGGCGATGCGCGAATGGCTCGATGCGGAGCGTGGTGCATGGTGAGTGGGCTTGCGGTCCGTCGCCGCGTCGACTGGCACCAGACCTTCCGCATCATCCGTTCCATCCACCCACCGATCGACCTGTTCGAAGACATTGCCGACCCGCGCGACTGGGAGGCGCTTGCCGCCGTCGAGGCGAAGACAAACCCACGCATAAGGTTCGAGATCGGCGATCTCGGCAAGGTTTCGGCCGCAAGGCGGATTTCCGGCCCCGGCGCCAGTTTCGTGATGGCGCCCTTCGTGCATTGCTCGACGCTCAGACCAGGCCGCTTCTCGGATGGCAGCTACGGGATTTATTATGCGGGTGACAGCGAGGAGGTGGCGCTGGCCGAGACCATTCACCACCATCAGAAATTCATGCGCGCCACCAACGAAGGGCCGGGCTGGACGGCGGATTTCCGCGTGCTGATCGGCAACGTCGACCGCGACCTCGATGACGTCAACGCCGTGCCCGGCGTGCTCGACCCGGACGACTATTCCGCCTCGCAGGCGGAAGGGCGGGCGCTGCGGGCAGCAGGCAGCGACGGGCTGGTGTGGAACAGCGTGCGCATGCCGGGCGGCGGCTGCATCGGCATCTTCTGGCCCGATGTCATTGCCATTCCAGTGCAGGGCCGCCACTACAGCTACCACTGGGATGGTGCCCGGGTGGACTTCGTGCGCCAGCACGATACGGGAAAGGTGCTTGCCGTCACATCATAGCGGCGGACATCCTTTACAGATCGCGGGGGAGTCGATATTCACGAATCCATAAATCCAAGGATTCGGATATATGAATAGGAAGGGCACTTTGAACGCGCTGGCCGCACTTGGCCAGGAGACGCGGCTGGATGTCTTCCGGCTGCTCGTGCGTGCCGGCCCGGAAGGCATTCCAGCCGGCGAGATCGCAACGAGGCTGGACACGGTCCAGAACACCATGTCGGCGCATCTGAAGGTGCTCGCCCATGCCGGGCTGATCCGTCCCGAACGCGACGGAAGGACCGTGCGCTATGTCGCCGACATGACCGGCTTGCGCGACCTGCTGGCCTATCTGATGGAAGATTGCTGCAATGGCGCGCCGGAGCTCTGCCGCCCGGTCATCAATGCCGTGACCTGTGACTGCTGAGGGGCTTGTGACTGTCCGCCGCGCGCCGTTCGAACAAGGAAGCCATCATGACCGATCATGCTCTGAACACAGCTGAGGCGGTGCGGCCCGGCATCGGCTTCGTCGAGAAATATCTGACGGTGTGGGTGGCACTGTGCATCGTCGCGGGCATCGCGCTTGGCCATCTGCTGCCGGGCGTGTTCGGCGCCATCGCGTTGGCCGAGATCGCCAGGGTCAACATTCCTGTCGCCGTGCTGATCTGGCTGATGATCGTGCCGATGCTCTTGCGCGTCGATTTCGCCTCGCTGGCCAAGGTCGGCACCTATTGGCGCGGCATCGGCGTGACGCTGTTCATCAACTGGGCGGTGAAGCCGTTCTCGATGGCGCTGCTGGGCTGGCTCTTCATCGGCTGGTTGTTCCGGCCGTGGCTGCCCGCCGTGCAGATCGATTCCTACATTGCCGGGCTGATCATCCTTGCCGCGGCGCCGTGCACGGCGATGGTTTTCGTCTGGTCGAACCTGACGCGCGGCGAGCCGAATTTCACGCTGTCGCAGGTAGCGCTCAACGACGCTATCATGATCGTTGCTTTCGCGCCAATCGTCGGCCTGCTGCTCGGCCTGTCGGCGATCACCGTGCCATGGGGCACGCTGATGCTGTCGGTCGCACTCTACATCGTCGCGCCGGTGATCGTCGCGCAGTTGGTTCGTGGCCGGCTGCTGGCAGCGAGGGGACAGGCCGGGCTTGAGGCCCTGCTTGCCACGCTGCAGCCCCTGTCGCTGGTTGCCTTGCTGGCGACGTTGGTGCTGCTGTTCGGCTTTCAGGGCGAGCAGATCATCGCGCAGCCATTGGTGATCGTGCTGCTGGCGGTGCCGATCCTGATCCAGGTCTATTTCAATTCCGGTCTTGCCTATCTGCTCAACCGCCTCAGCGGCGAACGACACTGCGTGGCTGGACCATCGGCGCTGATCGGCGCGTCGAACTTCTTCGAGCTGGCGGTGGCCGCCGCGATCGCGCTGTTCGGGCTGAATTCTGGCGCGGCCCTTGCCACTGTGGTCGGGGTGCTCATCGAGGTTCCGGTCATGCTGTCGGTGGTGTGGATCGTGAACCGCAGCAAGGGCTGGTACGAGATGGGCGGCGCCGTCCGGAATACCATGTCGGCTGAGAGGACCTCGAAATGACCATCACCATCTACCACAATCCCGATTGCGGCACGTCGCGCAACACGTTGGCCATGATCCGCCAGTCGGGCGAGGAGCCGGAGGTGATCGAATATCTGAAGACGCCGCCATCGCGCGAAAGGTTGGTCGACCTGATCGCGGCGATGGGCATTACACCGCGCGCCCTGCTGCGCGAGAAGGGCACACCCTATGCCGAACTCGGCCTTGCCGACCCGAAATGGTCCGACCAGCAGATCCTCGATTTCATGCTGGCACATCCGATCCTGATCAACCGGCCGATCGTCGTCAGTCCGCTCGGCGTCGTGCTGGCGCGGCCGTCGGAAAAGGTGCTGGACATTCTGCCCAATCCGGACATCGGCACGTTCACCAAGGAGGATGGCGAGGTGGTCATTTACGCCTCGGGCAAGCGCCCCGGTTGACGCTATTTCCATAATTTTCGAAATTGGGTTGACGGCGCGAAAAGTGCTGCGTAGCTTATTTCCATGAGACTCGAAAAAGCAGCCGCGCAGCTTGAAGCGCTCGGCAATCCGACGCGGCTTCAGCTCTATCGCATCCTGGTGCGGGCCGGTGATGACGGGCTTGCCGTCGGCAGCGTCCAGGGCAGGCTCGACATTCCGTCCTCCACGCTGTCGCATCACCTCAAACGGCTGGTCGATACCGGGCTTGTCACGCAGGAACGGCAAGCGACGACGCTGATCTGCCGCGCCAACTATCCCGGCATGAATGCGCTGATCGGCTATCTCGCCGACGAGTGCTGCGCCGACGCCTGTGCGCCCGCCGTCGGCAAAGCACTGGCCTGATTTTTCTGCGCGTATAATTCGAAGATACCGGAAGGATCGAACCTATGGACATGATGACAGATCTTCCCGTCGCGGTAATTGGCGCCGGCCCGGTCGGCCTTGCCGCCGCGGCGCATCTGGTCGAGCGCGGCATCTGTCCACTCATCCTGGAGCGCGGCGAAAGCGTTGGGGCCGCACTGCTCGAATGGGGCCATGTGCGGGTGTTCTCGCCTTGGGAATACAACATCGACGCGGCGGCGCGGGCGCTGCTCGACCGCTCCGGCTGGACGGCGCCGGACAGCCAGGGCCTGCCGACCGGCGGCGAGATCGTGCGCGCCTATCTGG
>NZ_RZRW01000472.1:0-4421 GCF_003998745.1 Mesorhizobium sp. M7A.F.Ca.US.014.04.1.1
GCGGTGCGCCGTTCGGCTTCGTCGCCATTCTCGGCGTCATCGCGCTGCTCGGCATCATCATGCGCAACTCGATCATCCTGGTCGACCAGATCGACCAGGACATCGCCGCGGGCATGGACCGCTACGAGGCCATCATCGGTTCGGCCGTTCGCCGTTTCCGGCCGATCACGCTGACGGCGCTGACGGCGGTGCTGGCGCTGATCCCGATCTCGCGCGGCGTCTTCTGGGGTCCGCTCGCCTACGCCATGATGGGCGGCATCCTGGTTGCCACGGTGCTGACCATCCTGGTCCTGCCGGCCGGTTACGCCCTGTTCTTCGGCCGGGAGCCGAAAAAGCGCGGGGCGGAGGGACGGACGGACGATCTGGAACTGAGCCAGGAAGCCGAAAAGCCGCAATTGGCGCTGGCCGCCGAATAGATCGATCACGCCAGTCGAAAAGGATCGGGCGCGCCGAAGCGCGCCCGATCCTTTTTATTTTTATGAGGTCAGATGACGAAGAACCAGTTGGCGAGCAGCATCACCACCACGCCGGCGACCAGCGTCAGATAGGGCAGCATGCCCGCCTTTTTGACCGAGAGGTCGGCCCCCGTCATGCCGCGATCGGCCAGCATGTGGTCGGGGAACTTGCCCTTGTCCTGAATGTAGTGTCGGAAGCAGAACACCGGGATGATCAGCGCTGCCGTGATCAGGCCGGCCCACAGCGCCATCGGGTTCCATACCTTGGCACCGGCGCCCATGAAGATCGCGTTGACATAGGCGAAGATCGCCCCGATCCCGAGCAGCCAGCTCGGCGCCTTCCAGGGCCGTGCGATATGGCCGTTGTCGATGCGGTGGATCCAGCCGGCGTTGAGGTTGAGGAAGTTGAAGATGATGTAACCGCAATTCGACACGGCGAGGATGAAGAAGAAGCTCGTCGCGTCGGCCGAGGCGATGGCCAGCACGATCAGGTTGAAGACGAGATCGGTCCACATTGCCCGTGTCGGCGCACCATGTTCGTTGACATGGCTGAGATAGCGCGGCAGCCAGCCGTCGACCGAGCCCTGGTAGAGCGTACGCGAAGAGCCGGCCATGGCCGTCATGATGCACAGCACCAGCGCCAGGATCATCAGCATCACCAACAGGCTGTGGACTAGCGCGCCGCCGCCGACCATGCCGGCCAGCGCGTCGGCGACCCCGGAGCCGTCGACGATCGGCGTCGCCAGCATACCGTTGAGGCCAAGCACGCCCTGGAAGGTGAACGGCACCAGGATGAACAGCAGCATGCACAGAAGGCCGGAATAGAAAATCGCCTTGAACGTGTCGGTGCCGGGGTTCTTGAACTCGGATGTGTAGCAGACGGCGGTCTCGAAGCCGTAGGTCGACCAGGCGGCGATGAACATACCACCAAGCACCAGCGTCCAGCCGGCGATGTTCCAGGCACCGGGCTCGGGCGCGTAGGCTGCGGCCAGCGGCACCAGCGGCGAAAAATTCGCCCAGTTGATCTGGCCGGTGACGATCGGCACCACGCCGACGATCAGCATCGGGACGATGACCAAGAGGCCGATATATTTCTGCACATTGGCGGTGCCGAGAATGCCGCGATGCTGGATCGCAAAGATGATCAGCATCAGCACTGCGCCGATAAAGAAGGTCGCGTTGAAGGTGAACGAGACCGGTCCCAGCGTGTGGCTGTAAAGCGTCCAGTTGCGGATTGCCGGCGTCGCCGCCGCGGTCACCGCTGTGATGGCGTCGGCGGCACTCGTCCCGGCATGCGCGGCGATATAGGCGACGACATCGGGTGAGGTTTCGGTGAACAGCGGCACTGGCGCCAGCGCGTTGAGGATGTAGGCGGCGGCGATCGAGCAGCCGAGCGACAGCACCGGCGACCAGGCGAACCAGTTGCACCAGACAGACAGCGGCGCGATGAACTTGGAATAGCGCAGCCAGGCGGTGGCGCCGTAGATCGACGCGCCGCCCGACTTGTTCGGAAACAGGCCGGCGATTTCGGCATAGGTGAAGGATTGCAGGAAGCCCATGATCATGGAGAAGATCCAGATCGCGAAGGCCAGCGTGCCGGTCGTGCCGGCAATGCCGCCGATCGAGAACAGGACCAGGGCCGGCACGCCGCTCGCCACCCAGAAGGCGCCGCGCCAGTCGATATTTCGGTGCAACTTGCCTTCGGCAAGCGGCTCCAGGACAGTCGTTATCGTGCTCATATGTCTTTGTTCCCCATTTTGATGTTCCCCGTTCGTGACGGCCGCGACTTCGCGAGGCTTCATCATCGACGCATGCTTTGGGCGGCTGTCGGTGTTTCCACTCAGTCGCATTTTTTTCTTAACAGTGAAGATTGATCCGGCGCGCTTTCAGGTCAAGCGATTTGTCGCGCCGTGCACATCACGCTTGCGAAACATGTCGGCTTCACACTGCCGCGGTGGGATTGTTCGGAAAAGGACCAAGGGTCAGGAAGCGAAAACCCGCCGGAGGCGGGTCGCGGCGCAAATCAGCACCATGGACGAATATGTAGCATAGCTGCCCTCAGCAGGTCAAGAAAAAATTCCTATCACGAACTGCAGCACGGCCTCACTGTCTTGGGAGGGAAGGGCCGTCAGGAACGCGGTTTGGTCTTTTGCGGATCGTAGTGGGCGAAGGCGACGACTCGCGCCGGCAGCCGCTTGGCATGGCCGTCGAGCTTGCCGATCTCGACCTCGGTACCGACAGCCGAATGGGTGACATCGAGCCTGGCCAGCGCGATGGTCTTGTTCAGCACCGGCGAGCGCATGCCTGACGTGACCACGCCGATCTGGGCACGGCCGACATGCACGCAATCGCCATGGCCGACGTCGACATTGGCGTCGATGTCGAGACCGACCAGCTTCGTCTGCGGGTGCTCCTTGCGGCGGATCAGCGCCTCGCGGCCGACGAAATCGTCGGTCTTGCTCTTCAGCGGCACGGTGAAGCCGATGCCGGCCTCGAACGGATCGGTCTGGTCGGAAAATTCGTATCCGGCGAAGATCAACCCGGCCTCGATGCGCACCATGTCCAGCGCCTGCAGTCCCATCGGCTTCAGCCCGTGAGGCTGGCCGGCTTCCCAGATGGCGTCGAAGACTTTTTCGGCGTCGCGCGGATGGCACCAGATCTCGTAGCCGAGCTCGCCGGTATAGCCGGTGCGCGAGACGACGACCGGAATGCCGTTGCCGCCACCAATGCGGGCGACGGCGAAGCGGAACCATTCGAGTTCGTCGATCGACGGCTGCAGCGGCGAGGTCCAGATCACCTCCCTGAGGATGTCGCGGCTCTTCGGTCCCTGCACGGCGACATTGTGCATCTGGTCGGTGGAGGAACGCACAAGGACATTGAGGCCGAGTTTTGTCGCCGTCTCGCGCAGCCACTCGCCAGACAGATCGTCGCCGCCGACCCAGCGGAAATTGTCCTTGCCCAGCCGCAGCAGGGTGCCGTCATCAATCATGCCGCCATGCTCGTAGCACATGGCCGAATAGACCACCTGGCCAACGCCAAGCTTCTTGACGTCGCGGGTCAGCGTGTATTGCAGCAGCGCTTCGGAATCCGGGCCGGTGACCTCGAACTTGCGCAGCGGCGACAGGTCCATGATCACCGCGTCTTGGCGGCAGGCCCAGTATTCGGCGATCGGCCCGTCCTTGGCGAAGGAATTGGCGAGCCAATAGCCCTTGTACTCCTGAAAGTTGCGGGTGTGCTTGGCAAAGCTCGAATGAAAAGCGGTCTCGCGGGTCATTTTCGGTTCCGAATCGGGCGTCATGCGTCTGGCGATCGCTCGCGAGAATTTGTGCTGGCCGGAATAGGTCCGCACATGGATGTCGGTCGGGTTCCAGCCATTGGCCGGCGTCGTGTCGTCGGGGCAGGCGGAGGAAACGCAAACGATGTCGGTGAGCGCCCTGAGCAGCACATAGTCGCCCGCCCGCGACCACGGCTCGTCGGACACCATGACGCCATGCGCGTCGATCGCCGTGTTGAAGAAGAAGTTGATCGCCATCCAGCCCGCGCGGGGATTGACGCCCTTGCCGGCCAGAGCGCCGTTGAAATTCTCCGAACAGTTGGTGTGTCCGGGATAGCCGATGTCGTCGTAATATTTGGCGGCGCAGGCGAGCGCGAAGGCGTCGTGCCGGCCGCATGTGTCCTGCACCACCTCGACCAGCGGCTCCATGTCCTGGTCATAGTATTTGGAATGCAGGCCGGGCATCGGGTAGCTCGCACCCATGAGCGTGCGCGTCGTCGTCACGTCGAGCGGATGATCCAGTCCCCTGTCCAGCTTGCGCGCCGAAAAGCACTGGAAATCGGTGCATTGGCGCCCGTCGACATCGATGATCTGCAGATAGTCGCCAGCCCCAACGAAATAGGCCTCCGCGGTCGCCGAATGGACGCGCAAATCGAGCACCGGGTCGGCAAGCGGATCAGCCAATACCGATT
>NZ_RZRW01000473.1:0-4419 GCF_003998745.1 Mesorhizobium sp. M7A.F.Ca.US.014.04.1.1
GTCTTTGACGTATAGCACCGCCGTTCAAGAAAACCGCCCGGCAGGGCATGCCGTGGCGGATTCATTTGCTTTTCGGGCTTTGGTCGGCCTGAAGCGAACAAGAAGCGCGATAGTGCGCCAACAATACGGAGTAGCAAAATGCCCAAGATGAAGACCAAATCGGCCGCCAAGAAGCGGTTCAAGATCACAGGTACGGGTAAAGTCCTGTCGGCTGCGGCCGGCAAGCGTCACGGCATGATCAAGCGTTCCAACAAGTTCATTCGAAATGCCCGCGGCACGATGGTTCTGGCTGAACCGGATGGCAAGAAGGTCATCAAGAATTTTCTGCCGAACGGCCTCTAAGGCATTCGGTCCGGACACGCATTTGTTTTACGCAATTCCGAACGGAAAACCGCAAGGCACTTTTCCTGGAATTGCTTTTAAGGAGATCATGACATGGCACGCGTAAAAAGAGGCGTCACTTCGCACGCCAAGCACAAGAAGGTCCTGAAAGCCGCGAAAGGCTTCTACGGCCGCCGCAAGAACACCATCCGCATCGCCAAGCAGGCGGTGGAAAAGTCGCTGCAATACGCTTACCGCGACCGCAAGAACCGCAAGCGCTCCTTCCGCGCGCTGTGGATCCAGCGCATCAACGCCGCGACCCACGAGCATGGCCTGACCTATGGCCGCTTCATCGACGGCCTCAACAAGTCGGGCATCGAGATCGATCGCAAGATCCTGTCGGACATGGCCATCCACGAGCCGCAGGCTTTCGCGGCCCTGGTCGCCAAGGCCAAGGTGGCGCTCGAATATCTGAAGAACACCACGCCGAACGCTTTTGAAAGCGCTGTCGCCTAAGACCAGCGCTTCCCAAGCATTCGCAATTCTGATTTGGGGAACCCGCGCTGGCACGGCTGGCGCGGGTTTTTCTTTTGCCTGATCCTTGGAGTGATTTCACTTTAGGAGTGACTTTCACTTTGAGGCCGACCTCCCAACGCAGCGAGTTTGACCGTGAACGACGCAACCACTGGCCTGGATACGCTTGAAAACTCACTTCTGGCCGAGATCGCCTCGGCCGCCGATGAGCCGGCCATCGAGGCCGTGCGCATCGCTGCTTTCGGTAAGAAGGGCAGCGTGTCCGAGATGCTGAAGACACTTGGCGCCATGACCGCCGAGGAGCGCCAGATCAAAGGCCCGGCCATCAACGGCCTCAAGAACCGCGTCACCGACGCGCTGACTGCCCGCAAGGCTGAGCTCAAGGATGTGGCGATCACCGCCCGCCTCGCCGCCGAAAAGGTCGACGTGACGTTGCCGGTGCGGCAGTCGCCGGCCGAGCGCGGCCGTATCCATCCGATCAGCCAAGTCATCGACGAGATTGCCGCGATCTTCGGCGATCTCGGTTTCTCCATCGCGGAAGGTCCCGATATCGAGACCGACTATTACAATTTCACCGCGCTGAATTTTCCCGAAGGCCACCCGGCGCGCGAGATGCACGACACCTTCTTCTTCCAGCCGGACGAGAAGGGCGAGCGCAAGCTTTTGCGCACGCACACTTCGCCGGTGCAGATCCGCACCATGGAAACGAAGAAGCCGCCGATCCGCATCGTCATTCCTGGCAAGACGTACCGGCAGGATTCGGACGCCACCCACTCGCCGATGTTCCATCAGGTCGAGGGGCTGGTGATCGACAAGACAGCCAACGTCGCCAACATGAAGTGGGTGCTGGAGGAGTTCTGCAAGGCCTTCTTCGAGGTGCCGCAGGTTAAGATGCGCTTCCGGCCGTCCTTCTTCCCGTTCACCGAGCCAAGCCTCGAGGTGGACATCCAGTGCGATCGCTCGCGGCCCGGCGAGGTGCGCTTCGGCGAAGGCTCCGACTGGATGGAGATCCTCGGCTGCGGCATGGTGCATCCCAATGTGCTGCGCCATGGCGGTCTCGATCCGGACGAATATCAGGGCTTTGCCTGGGGCATGGGCATAGACCGCATCGCCATGCTGAAATACGGCATGCCGGACCTGCGCGCCTTCTTCGATGCAGACGTGCGCTGGCTGTCGCACTACGGCTTCCGGCCGCTCGACATGCCGACTTTGTTCGGAGGCCTGAGCGCATGACAGCGCCCTATGCCGGCGGCTGCCGCTGCGGCGCCGTGCGGTTCGAGGCCTCTGCCGAACCGCATCACGTCAGCTACTGCCATTGCGGCGATTGCCGGCGGGCCAGCGGCGCGCCGGTGTCGGCCTTTGTCGGCTTCCTGGTCGATCAGGTCGCGTTCACCGGCAAGGCGCTGAAGATGTATGAGAACGGCCCGGTGACGCGCTCTTTCTGCGGCACCTGCGGCTCACCCATCGCCTATGTCGACGAGCGGCTGGAAGAAGACATCTACTTCATGCTCGGCGCCATGGACATGCCGGCCGATTTCCAGCCGACGCTGCATGCCTATATCGGCGAGCAGCTTGCCTTCCTGCATATGTCCGACGACCTGCCGAGACATCTGAAATCAAGCGTCAAAAGACCAGACGGAACAGTCCCATGAAATTCACCCTCTCCTGGCTCAAGGACCACCTCGAGACCGACGCCACGCTCGACGAGATCGTCGAGCGGCTGACTTCGATCGGTCTCGAAGTCGAGCATGTCGACGACAAGTCGAGCCTGAAACCATTCGTCATCGCCAGGGTGCTGACGGCGGTTCAGCACCCCGATGCCGACCGGCTGCGCGTGCTGACCGTCGACCCCGGCGACGGCAAGCCTCCGGTGCAGGTCGTTTGCGGCGCGCCAAACGCTCGCGCGGGCCTGATCGGCGCCTTTGCCGCGCCCGGCACCTATGTGCCCGGCATCGACGTAACGCTGACGGTCGGCAAGATCAGGGGCGTCGAAAGCCACGGCATGATGTGTTCCGAGCGCGAGCTGGAGCTGTCCGACGAACACAATGGCATCATCGACCTGCCTGAGGATGCGCCGGTCGGCACCAGCTTCGCCGCCTATGCGCACATCGACGATCCGGTCATCGAGATCAACTTGACGCCGAACCGGCCGGATGCCACCAGCGTCTACGGCATCGCCAGGGATCTGGCGGCGAGCGGGCTTGGCCGCCTCGTCGGCGGCGCCATCATGCCGCATGTCGGCAATGGCATGTGTCCGATCAAGGTGACGATCGAAGCGCCGGAGCTTTGCCCCGGCTTCGCGCTCAACTTGGTCAAGGGCGTCAAGAATGGACCCTCGCCAAAATGGCTGCAGCAGCGGCTGATCGCCATTGGGCTGAGACCCATCAGCGCACTGGTCGACATCACCAACTACGTCACCTTCGACCGCGGCCGCCCGCTGCATGTGTTCGACGCCAGCAAGGTTGCCGGCAATCTCGTCGTGCGCCGCGCGCGCGATGGTGAAAAGGTGCAGGCGCTCGACGGCCGCGAATACACGCTGACGCCGGAAATGTGCGTCATCGCAGATGACAACGGCGTCGAGTCGATCGCCGGCGTCATGGGCGGCGAGCATTCGGGCTGCGACGAGAACACCTCAGATGTGCTGATCGAATCCGCCCTTTGGGATCCGATCACCACGGCGCGCACCGGCCGCACGCTCGGCATCATTACCGACGCGCGCTACCGTTTCGAGCGCGGCGTCGACCCCGAATTCATGGTTCCGGGCGTCGAACTGGCGACGAAACTGGTGCTCGATTTCTGCGGCGGCACGCCGACCGAAATGGAGGTCGTCGGTTATGCCGGTCACACGCCGAAGATCGTTTCCTTCCCGCTTTCGGAAGTGAAGCGGCTGACCGGCATCGAGGTTCCCAGCGCGGAAAGCCTCGACATCCTGTCGCGCCTCGGCTTCAAGCCGGAGGGCTCGGGCGATGTCGTCGATGTCGCCGTGCCGTCCTGGCGCCCCGACGTCGATGGCAAGGCAGACCTGGTCGAGGAGGTCATGCGCATCCACGGTGTCGACAACATCGCGCCGCAGCCGCTCGGTGCGCATGACGCGGTCAATGCAAAGATCCTCACCACGCTGCAGGTCCGTACCCGCACGGCCAAGCGCGCGCTTGCCGTGCGCGGCATGATGGAAGCCGTTACCTGGTCGTTCATTCCGGCCAAGCATGCCGAGCTGTTCGGCGGCGGCCAGACCGCGCTGAAGCTTGCCAACCCGATCGCCGCCGATATGTCCGACATGCGGCCCTCGCTGCTGCCGGGGCTGATCGCGGCTGCCCAGCGCAATGCCGACAAGGGTATTGGCGACGTGGCGCTGTTCGAAGTGTCGGGTACCTATGAGGGCGACGGCGCCGACCAGCAGCGGCGCGTCGCCGCCGGCGTGCGCCGCGGCACCGCCAAGCTCGACGGTTCCGGCCGCAACTGGGCCGGCAATTCCGGTCCAGTCGGCGTGTTCGACGCCAAGGCCGATGCGATCGCCGCGCTGGAAGCCTGCGGTGCGCCGGTCGAGCGGCTGCAGATCGAGTC
>NZ_RZRW01000474.1:0-4404 GCF_003998745.1 Mesorhizobium sp. M7A.F.Ca.US.014.04.1.1
TTCGGCCGCATCATCACCATCTCCTCGATCAACGGCCAGAAGGGCCAGGCCGGCCAGGTCAACTATTCCGCCGCCAAGGCCGGCCTGGCCCTTCTGGCCGTTGATCGAGGAGATGGTGATGATGCGGCCGAACTTGCGGTCGCGCATCCCGCTCCACAGCGGATGCGTCATGTTGAAGACGCCGGACAGGTTGGTGTCGATGACCTCTTTCCACTGCTCACGCGTGATCTTGTGGAACATGGCGTCGCGGGTGATGCCGGCATTGTTGACCAGCACCGAGACCGGGCCGAGATCGGCCTCGACCTGCTTGATGCCGGCGGCGCAGGCATCATAGTCGGCGACCGACCATTTGTAGACCGGAATGCCGGTCTCAGCCTTGAATTTCGCCGCTGCGGCATCATTGCCGGCATAGTTCGCCGCAACCGAATAGCCGACGGTCTTCAATGCGATCGAGATCGCCGCGCCGATGCCGCGCGATCCGCCTGTGACGATTGCTACCTTGGTCATGCATTTCCCCTTTTTTGATATCGCCCTGTTGTCGGGCTTGGCAGGCACTGGATACAGAACGGGCGGCTAAAGCGCGTCGCGCTGAAGTAGGTTCAGGCGATGCGCTTCAGCTGTTTGGTTTTATGCATGTCGGTGTTCCCAAAACCGCTGCGCAGTTTTGGGCGACATGCATGCACGCCGCCCGTTTAGTGACTTTCTTCAGAGTGCTTCGACACACATGGCGACGCCCATGCCGCCGCCGATGCACAGGGTAGCGAGACCCTTCTTGGCGCCGCGCCGGCGCATTTCGAAGACCAGCGTGTTGAAGACGCGAGCGCCGGACGCACCGATCGGATGGCCGATGGCGATGGCGCCGCCATTGACGTTGACGATCGAGGGATCCCAGCCCATGTCCTTGTTGACGGCGCAGGCCTGCGCCGCAAAGGCTTCGTTGGCCTCGACCAGGTCGAGATCGCCGACCGACCAGCCGGCCTTTTCCAAGGCCTTGCGCGAGGCGGGAATGGGTCCGGTGCCCATGATCTGCGGATCGACGCCGGCGGTTGCCCAGGACACGATGCGCGCCAGCGGGGTGATGCCGCGCCTCACCGCTTCCGCTTCGCTCATCAGCAGCGCGCCGGCGGCGCCGTCATTGATGCCGGAGGCGTTGGCGGCGGTTACCGTGCCGTCCTTGTCGAAAGCCGGTTTCAGCTTGGTCATGGCGTCGATCGTGGCGCCGTGGCGGATGTATTCGTCCTGGTCAACGATGGTGTCGCCCTTCTTGCCCTTGATGGTGACGGCGACGATCTCGTCCTTGAACTTGCCGGCCTTCTGCGCGGCCTCGGCCTTGTTTTGCGAGGCGAGCGCGAACTGGTCCTGGTCTTCGCGGGTGATCTGGAACTGACGCGCGACGTTTTCGGCTGTGTTGCCCATGTGGTAACCGTTGAAGGCGTCCCACAGCCCATCCTTGATCATGGTGTCGATCAGCTTGAAGTCGCCCATCTTGACGCCGGCGCGCAGGTGCTGGGCATGCGTCGAAAGCGACATCGATTCCTGGCCTCCGGCGACGATCACCTTGGCATCGCCGATGGCGATCTGCTGCATGCCGAGCGCGATGGCGCGCAGGCCCGAGCCGCAAACCTGATTGAGGCCCCAGGCGGTGGTTTCCTTGGGCAGGCCGGCATTGATCGATGCCTGGCGGGCCGGGTTCTGGCCTTGCGCGGCGGTCAGCACCTGGCCGAGGATGACCTCGTCGACCTCGCCTGGTTCGACGCCGGCACGCGACAGCAATTCCGTGATGACGACGGCGCCGAGCTCATGCGCCGGGGTGGCGGCGAAAGCGCCGTTGAAGGAGCCGACCGGCGTGCGCGCCGCACTGGCAATGACGATGGAAGCGGACATTTTCTTCTCCAGACTTCAAGGGTGTTGCTCTGTCGTTGGGGACTTTTCTTGCCCTTTCCCAACCCCAAGTCAAACCGGAAATGGGCATGGCGCCCATGCGCCGCAAGCAGGCCATGCCTTGCCATGGCGGCCATTCGTCCATTGCTGCGCAGCATATTTTGCCTGCCATGCAGCATTTAGTGATCCCGCACTGCACAAACTGCTTGGAATTGTGAGGCTTTTGCGCATATCCTCAAAAAAGGCACAATCGTTATCGGCGGCTTACTCAGAGGCGCGCCGGTGTCCCCGGGAGGATGTAGATGGCCGCTAAAGACGATCCGATCATCATCAAGAAATACGCCAATCGCCGCCTCTACAACACCGGCACCAGCACCTATGTGACGCTCGAGGACCTCGCCGAGATGGTCAAGAAGGGCGAGGAGTTCACCGTCCAGGACGCCAAGACCGGCGACGACATCACGCATCCGGTGTTGACCCAGATCATCTTCGAACTGGAGAACAAGGACGGGCAGAACATGCTGCCGATCCCGTTCCTGCGCCAGCTCATCGCTTATTACGGTGACCAGATGCAGATGATCGTCCCGAGCTTCCTCGAACAGTCGATGCTTGCCTTTTCCAAGGAGCAGGAGCGCTTTCGCGAGCAGATGAAGGGGGCGCTCGGCAAGTCGCCGCTCGACATGATGAAGATCACCACGCCGATCAAGGCGCTGGAGGAACAGACGCGCCGCAACATGGAAATGTTCCAGAATGCGATGCGGCTGTTCACGCCGTTCCCGCCCGCTGGCTCCGCGCCAGCCGCTGCGACGTCGCCCGAGCCGGCCAGGAAGGAAACGCCTGACAAGCCCGACGATCTTCAGGAACTGAAGGACCAGATCGCGGCCATGCAGCGCAAGCTCGACACGATGTCCTGAGCGCCTGGCGTTCTTGCGGCCTTACACCAGCACGCCCTCATAGCGGCCGCGCGGCCGGATGACACTTCCGCTTGTTATCTGTTCGACCGTGTGCGCGGCCCAGCCGACGCTGCGTGCGAGCGCGAACAGGCGGAACGGTGCATCGCGCGGCAAGCCTAGGCTGCGCGTCAGCGCGGCCAGCCCAAAGTCGATGTTGGGAAGCGCGCCGGTCGCCGCAAAGGCAGCGTCGCGCAGCGACGATAGTGTGCCGTCAACCTCGATCACCGACAGCAGCGCCGCCCCGCGGGGATCGCCGTCAGGATAGAGTTGATGACCGAACCCCGGCAGCGGCCGGTCATGGCTGAGCCAGCGCCGGATCGTCGCATCGGCGCCATGCCGCGCCGCATCCTCGGCCAGGTGCATCACCGCCTCTCCGGCGCCGCCATGGCGCGGGCCTGACAGCGTCGCGAGCCCTGCCAGCAGGCAAGCGGCCAGCGGCGCGCCGGTCGAGGCTGCGACGCGCGCGGCGAAGGTCGACGCATTCAGTTCATGATCGGCAAGCAGGACAAGCGCACGGCGGATCGCATCGGCGCGGCCGGCATCCACCGACCAGTCCTGCGCAAGCCGCTGATGGACGGGATTTGACCCCGCCGGTGCGCCCAGCGCGGCGGCCAGCACGCCGACCGCGTGCGCGGCATCGGTATGCAGCGAGGCGGCGCTGCGCCCGAGCGACGGGCGCCCCTGACCGGCAAGCACGGCAAGTTGCGCAAAGGCCGAGGCTCGGCCAGCTTGATGGGGTGCGTCCGGCGACGCTGCTTCGAAAGCCACCGGTTTCGGCAGAGCCCACAGAACGGCGGCGGCTTCTTCCAGTGTGGCGTGCCCGGAGAGCACTGCGGCGTCCTGCCCGCGATAGATAAGCCGACCGCGCGAGACGGTCGAAATCGCCGTTACGATCGAGGGCTCGCCCCAGGCGATGGCGCTTTCGGCGATGACTGACGGGCTGCGGCCGCGCGCCCGGCGGGTCGCCAGTGCGGCGATATCGTCGGCGCGGTACTGGCTGCGGCGCGGATCGGCGCGGTTGGGCCGCATGCCGATGCGCACACGGCTGACATAGGCGTACAGCGTCTGCGCCCGCACCTTGAGTCTCTCCAGCGCCTCTTCCCGGGACAACCACTCGGACATATCGAGCCCTGATATTGATTATATTGATCAAGATTGATGGAAACGTTGCCCATCTCTATCTCCGATCCGGAAATGCTTCAAGGAGACAGGCTATGGCGAATGGGCTCGATGATGTGGTGGCGGCGGAAACCGTGCTTTCCGATGTGGATGGTCTTGGCGGCCGTCTGACGATCCGAGGTCATTCGCTGCCGGAACTGGCCGGCCGTTGGAACTATGCCCAGGTGGTTAGGCTGCTGCTCGACGGCTTCTTCAACGACCTTCCCGATGATGCGCAACTGACGCGGGCGCTGGGACAGGCGCGTGCGGACGTGTTCGAACGGCTCTTGCCCTCGCTGCCTTTGCTGGCGCCGCTCGATGTCTACAGCGCCATGCGCGCCGGCATGGCGCAGCTGCCGGATGGCGAGACCTTGACCGACGCCTTGCTGCTGATCGCGGCGCCAGCAAAGGC
>NZ_RZRW01000475.1:0-4396 GCF_003998745.1 Mesorhizobium sp. M7A.F.Ca.US.014.04.1.1
GTCCAGCAGCGCGGCGTCGATGGTGCTCCCGCCGCCAGCCATCCAGCCTTCGAGCCGCACCCGATCCAGGGCTGGACGCCGGATTTCATCCCCAACGTGCTGCAGGAGGCGATCGACACCAGCCTCTATGACGAGGTGATGCCGATCGCCGGGCCCGAGGGCATCAAATGGGCGAGGGAATTGGCGCGCAAAGAGGGCATCTTCACCGGCATTTCCGGCGGCGCGACCTTCGCCGTGGCACGGCAGGTCGCGGAGGAGGCGCCGGCCGGTGCGGTGATCCTGTGCATGCTGCCCGACACCGGCGAACGCTACATGTCGACACCGCTGTTCGACGGCATCGAGGCCGAGATGGATGCCGACGAGACCGCCCTGTCGCGCTCGACGCCCGGCTGCCAGTTCCCGGCGGCTTGACGGGAGATCTGGTATGGACGCCGTGCAAGAAAACCTCGGCCTTTTGGCCGAGGAAACGCTCGATCCCCTGGACTGGGCCGATGTGCAGGCCCTGTCGCACCGGGTCATCGACGATGCGGTCGATTACCTCCGCGATGTGCGCGACCGCCCGGTCTGGCGGGAGATGCCGGCCGATGTGAGAGGGGCCTTCTCGGCGCCGCTGCCGCGCTCGCCGGCGCCGCTGGATGCGGTCTATTCTGAGGTGTCCCGCACGGTGATGTCCTATCCAATGGGCAACATCCATCCGCGCTTCTGGTCCTGGTATATGGGGTCGAGCAATTTCACCGGTGCGCTCGGCGATTTCCTGGCGGCAATCCAGGGCTCGAACCTCGGCGGTGGCAACCACGCCGCCGGGCTGATGGACAGCCAGGTGGTGAACTGGTGCAAGGAGATGCTGGGCTTTCCCGCTTCTGCCGGCGGCACGCTGGTCAGCGGCGGCTCGATGGCCAACATCATCGGGCTGACCGTGGCGCGCAACGTCAAGGCCGGCATCGACGTGCGCGAGCATGGTGTCGCCGCCATCGAAAAGCCGCTGCGCTTCTACGGCTCGGAGCAGATCCACTCGTGCCACCGCAAGGCGATGGAGGCACTTGGCCTCGGCAACCGGGCACTGCGCCGCATCCCGACCGATGCCGGGCTGCGCATCGATATCGCCGCCTTGCGGGCAGCGATCACAGAGGACCGCGCGGCAGGGTTCAAGCCGGCCTGCGTCATCGGTACGGCGGGCACCGTCAACACCGGGGCGATCGACGATTTGCAGGCGCTTGCGAAGCTGTCACATGAGGAAGGCCTCTGGTTCCATGTCGACGGCTGCATCGGCGCGCTGATCGCCATTGCGCCTGAGAATGCCCATCGCGTCGCCGGCATCGAACGGGCGGATTCGGTCGCGCTCGATCCCCACAAATGGCTGCACGCGCCGTTCGAAGTCGGCTGCGCCCTGGTCAGGGATGCCGCCGCGCATCGCGGGACCTTCGCGGTGACGCCGGAATATCTGGAATCGACGCCGCGCGGCCTCGCTTCCGGCGAATGGCTGCACGACTACGGCCTGCAGACGTCGCGCGGTTTTCGCGCGCTGAAGGTGTGGATGGCGCTGAAGGAGCACGGTGTCGAGAAATTCGGCCGCCTGATCGACCAGAACATTGCCCAGGCCGTCTATCTTGCCGGCTTGATCGAGGCCGCGCCGCGGCTGCAGCTGGCGGCATCGCCGACCGTCAACATCGTCTGCTTCCGCTATCAGCCCGGTCTGACAGGCGAGGCTCTGAAGGTGCTCAACACGGAGATCATGCTGCGGCTGCAGGAACAGGGCATTGCGGCCCTTTCGGACACCACGGTGCATGGCGAGCACTGGTTGCGCGTGGCGATCACCAATCATCGCACACGGCGCGAGGATCTCGACCTGCTGGTGCGTGAAACGGTGCGGCTGGGGCATGAGATCGCGACGCAGGGTTCCGCACCTTCCTAGTAGCGGGCAGGCATGCGATTCTGCCGCGGTGATTCGGGAGATCCAGGCCGTGACGCTGTTTCGTATGGTTGCACTGGCGGCGCTGGTCTTCACCGCCTCGGCGCAGGCCGCCGACATGGCCTTCTTCGTCAAGAACCTGCGCAAGGAAGCAGTCGCGGTCGAGCTGTTCAGCCGCGACCGCGAGACGGTCTGGCCGGGCAACGACAAGGTGTTCCTGATCGCCCCAGGGTCGCAGAAATCTGTGCCGTTCTCCTGCAATCAGGGCGAACATATCTGCTATGGCGCCTGGGCCGACGGCAATGACAGCCTCTCGGCCGGCGTCGGGCCGGACAATGACCAGCCTTGCGACACCTGCTGCTTCATCTGCGTCGAACACTCGACAGAGACGATCGATCTGGTGCCGTAGAGCGCGGAAGTTTTCGTTGGACCCAAATTAAGTCAGGGATCGGCTCGTCCGGTCCACTTCCGCGATTCAGCGCTGCGTGCGATGGTCGCCACGCGGCCGGGTGGGCCGCTTATTCAGGGGGTCACTCATGTTTCATATCTATGCGCGCCGCGTGCTGGCCGCGCTGTCTCTCCTCATGCTGCTCGTGCCGGCGGCGCGTGCCGACGATGTCACCTTTGCCATCAAGAACGGCCACCCCAACGCCATGCGCGTCGAACTCTACAGCCAGGATCGCGACTATGTCTGGCCGGGCGATGACAAGGACTTCTACCTCGACGACGGCGAGACCAAGCAGCTGCCGATATCCTGCAACGCCGGGGAATCGATCTGTTACGGCGCCTGGGTCGATGGTGACGAGGGCACCTATTGGGGCGTCGGCCCCGGCAACAAGGAAAAATGCGAGGATTGCTGCTATACCTGCAGCGGCGGCGAGACCGAGGAGATCGAACTGGTCCCCTGACCGGTTTGCCAGCTTGACGGTCTTCGGGCTGGAGCCATAGCCTGTGCAAATACCCAGCGCGCGCCGCCTCGAACTGTTCAGACGCGACGTGCTTCAGGCAAAAGGAGCTCAGCTATGGCCGGCATGGTCGAAAGCGACAAGATCGACGTCGGGTTTTCCGGCAAGCGCTGCATCCATTCGCGCAACTGCGTGCTCGGCGATCCGCACGTCTTCGTGCCCAACGCGCCGGGTCAATGGATCCATCCCGAGGCGGCCAGCGTCGAGAAGATCGTCGCCATCGCCGAAAGCTGCCCGTCGGGCGCCATCACCTATGTCAGGAAGGATGGCGGGCCGCAGGAGCAAGCACCGGTGGTCAACACGGTGCGGCTGCGGGAAAACGGCCCGCTGGCGGTACACGCCGAGATCGTTCTCGACGGCGAGACTTCTTATCGTGCCACGCTCTGCCGCTGCGGCGCTTCGGAAAACAAGCCGTTCTGCGACGGCAGCCACAACAAATCCGGTTTTGCCGCCACCGGCGAGCCGCAGCTGAAGGACACGCCGGCGCTCGAAGCGAGAAATGGTCCGCTGAAAGTGACGCCGACCACCAATGGCCCGCTCAAGCTTGAGGGCAATCTCGAGATCGTCACCGGAACCGGCCATACGGTCGACCGTACACAACGCGCCTTCCTCTGCCGCTGCGGCCATTCCGCCAACAAGCCGTTCTGCGATGGCACGCACAAGAAAGTGGGGTTTGTCGGGTAGGTTGGCGCTTCGGCCAACGCTGCCAATCTCCGCCTTGGCCCAGCGCTCGCAGCTTTATCGACCCGCCCGCATCGGCTAAAGGCAGGGGCAGACAGACTCCCCAGCCGGACCGCCGCCAAAAATGACAGCCAAGACCAAGCCAAAACCGTTGTTCCTCGGAATCGACACCGGCGGCACCTATACCGATGCCGTGTTGTGGTCTGAAACAGAAGGCCCGCAAGAAGGGCCGAACAAGGGCAAGGTGCTGGCCAAGGCCAAGGCGCTGACCACCAGGCATGATCTTGCCGTCGGCATTTCCGGCGCCGTCGACGCGGTGCTGCAGAAAGCCGGAACCGATCCGGCTGATATCAAGCTGGTGTCGATGTCGACGACGCTTGCCACCAACGCGCTCGTCGAGGGCCAGGGCGGCCGCGTCGCGCTGGTGATGATCGGCTTTTCCGAGGGCGACCTCGCCCGCGACGGGCTGAAGGCCGCGCTCGGCACCGATCCGGTGGTTTTTTGTCCGGGCGGTCACGACGTGCATGGCAATGCCGCCAAGCTCGATCTGTCCGGACTGGAAGCGGCGCTGCCGGAACTCGGCGCCTCGGTGTCCGGCTTTGCCGTCTGCGCCTACTTCGCCACCCGCAATCCGGCGCATGAGATCGCCGCCCGCGAGTTGATCCGCGACAAGTCCGGCCTGCCGGTCACATCGAGCCACGAGCTGTCGGCCAAGCTCGGCGGCCCGCGCCGGGCGCTGACCACTTTGCTCAACGCCAGGCTGATCTCGATGATCGACCGGCTGGTGGCAGCAACCGAAGGTTTTCTTGGAGAACGCAACATCGCGGCACCGCTGATGGTG
>NZ_RZRW01000476.1:0-4312 GCF_003998745.1 Mesorhizobium sp. M7A.F.Ca.US.014.04.1.1
GCCCCGCCGTTTCACTCATTCCATCAGGTCCATCGACCCTAGAGCCGACGGGCCTTTTCGTCAAAATATGCGGCCGCGAAGCAACCTGCCACAGGGTTCGGCCATGCGGGCCGACGGCAGGAACATCCCCAGTCTGAATTGCTATCTGCCGGGTGTGGAGTTCAATCGCTGGCAAACGGAGAGTGCCGGTTCCGGCGACGTCGAGGCGGCTTTCCTAAGCTGCTTCGGCCACCAACGTCGACGGGGGACCGCCGAGCACTGTCTGAGCGATCTCGGCGTCATTTTCATCGACATGCGCCGTCACCAGGACGACGCCCTCGGCCACGTCCTGATCATCCGCCTTCATGGCGTGCAGGGCGAATGTTCCAAACAGACCGCCGGCAACGCCGCCACAGACCGCGCCAGCCACCGCTGTTGGCAATACGCTCGCAGCAACAGGATTGATGCCAACTGCCGCAACGACGCTCAGACATGCCAACCCGCCGGCAGCAGCGCCCAGTACCGATCCCAAAGCGGAAACCCAAACAGATCCTGTCTCGTCATTGTAAGGCCCGATGATCGCGATCTGTACGCGAGGAATTCCGGCCGCCACCAAGTCGCTAGCGACCCGCGTCGCATCGGCGTGGGAATCAAAAAGTCTGCTAATCGTCGGCATGGTCGCTTAACGCTTCGGGCTGTTCAGCAGCGTGTCGGTGAGGAATGACGCGGCAATCAGGTCGTCAACCTCGATTCGGCCCTCGCCGCCCTCCATGATGGCCGCGACCTTCTGGAAGGTCTTCATCTCGTCTTCGGTAATCTGGGCTTGCTGCATCCTGGCCTTGATCTCTGTTACTCGCGTGCTCAGGGCATCGGATCGTTTGGTCTCACGGTTCGACATGCTGCTGCTCTTGGTTTCATCGATCATTTTTGCCCGCCACCCCGAATTTGGGGCAAGCGCATGCGTTTCCAACCTGGACTTCGGTCGGGCAGGGGTCAGACCTAAGTCTGGCTAGGGGCAATTGTCTTGCCGACGGTGCTGCCAAAAGCATGATCAAAGGGCCTCTCGTGGCCCGATTCCTTCAAGAATCGGGCCGGAGATCTGTGGTCAGTACCCGTCGTTCTCGATCACCACGGGATGGTGCCGATGGTGGTGGCGATGGGTGGAAACGGAACCTGTCACGACAACGGTATCGCGGTGATGATGCCGGCGCCCATGGTCGTAGAACGCCACAGTACCATGGCGGCGGTGGTGCAAGCGCTGACCGTCTTCGTTGATGATCTTGACGCTGCCGTGATGTCGATGATGGGTTCTAACAACCACATCGGCTTCGGCTGCCGAAGCCACGACGGGCAGTCCAATGGAAATCGCCAACGCGCACATGATCATTGTTTTCATTGCAATTTCTCCATTTTCTTAATTAGCCCTTCATTGGATTAACTGCCCCTGATCACTTTGGTTCCGGTGGTCCGGCATCGGCCCGAACGTTCACTGGTCATCGCCGGATCTCGTCAACGACGGAACATTAGACGTGCCTGATGGTTTTATTTCTCGCAGCCGGGATCACGATTTGGTGTCTGCTGCGGATCAGTCGGCAAAGACTGGTCGGCCCGCGTTCTCCGCCAGAGGCGCGGGCTTCCCCCAGGCAACAGGAGAGAGATCATGAACAATATCATTTGGCTCGTTGGAGCTGTGGTCATCGTGATAGCGATCTTGAGCTTTTTTGGCCTCCGCTAGCCGGACGCGCGTGCCAGTTGAGATGTTTTCCGGAATCTGTCCGCGAGCGCACGTATGAAGGCATAAAGCGGCCGGTTGACCGTCTGGTTGCTGTCCAGTGCAACAGGCATCGCTGTCGGCCGGCGGGGAGACGCGAGTAATCTCGCTTGAGGGGCAGGTGGAGCGCCGAAGTCGGGATGCGCTAACTCTTTGTTTTTTCTGGTCGGAGTGGCAGGATTTGAACCTGCGACCCCCTCGTCCCGAACGAGGTGCGCTACCAGGCTGCGCTACACTCCGTGACCAGACCGCGGGCTTATAGCCGCCACACTTCGTTCCTGCAAGCGGCATGGCAGCACTTCTGTCGCATTTCATCGGCTTTCGTCGAGCATAGCCCGAAAGGCTCGGATTCCCTCCTGGGATAAACGTGGCTTAAAGCCTTCTGTGCTAAGCCGCAGTCCTCGACAACTCGTAATTTCCGCCACTCGGAGTTTTCCAGTCTTGTCCTTCAGCATCGTTGGCGACGCCCGGCCCAACAGTTTCGAGTTCGAAACCGAAGCGCTGATCAAGCCATCCGGCTTTCGAGAATATGATGCGCGCTGGTGGTTTGGCCATCCCGGCTCCGCGCAACTGCCGGAGCTCAATCTGAATGGCGTCCAGGCGCTCGGAATGGGGCTTGGCACGCTGATCCGCCGTGTCGGTGCCGGTCCCGATATCGTCACCGGGCACGATTTCCGCTCCTATTCGCTTGGCATCAAGCTGGCGCTGGTGTCCGGTTTGATGGCTGCAGGCGCTCGGGTGAGGGACATCGGACTGGCGTTGTCGCCGATGGCCTATTTCGCCCAGTTCGCACTGGACGTGCCTTCGGTCGCTATGGTCACCGCCTCGCATAACGAGAATGGCTGGACCGGCGTCAAGATGGGTGCGGCGCGGCCGCTGACTTTCGGGCCGGAAGAGATGAGCGCGCTGAAGCAGATTGTACTGGCCGGCGATTTCGATCTCGTCGGCGGCGGCTCCTACGATTTCGTTCGCGATTTTCGCGCTACTTATCTCGACGATCTGACCGAGGACAAGCGCATCACCCGAAAGCTGAAAGTGGTCGCCGCCTGCGGCAACGGCACCGCCGGCGCCTTCGCGCCGCAAGCGCTGCAGCGCATCGGCTGCGAGGTCATCCCGCTCGATGTCGAACTCGACCACACCTTTCCGCGCTACAATCCCAATCCCGAGGATATGCAGATGCTGCATGCCATCAGGGACAAGGTGCTTGAGACTGGAGCCGATGTCGGCCTTGGCTTCGACGGTGACGGCGACCGCTGCGGCGTCGTCGACAATGAGGGCAATGAGATTTTTGCCGACAAGGTCGGTGTGATGCTGGCGCGCGATATCTCCAGCCAGCATCCGGGCTCGACCTTCGTCGTCGACGTCAAGTCGACCGGCCTGTTCAACACAGACAGCGTGCTGCGCGCCAACAGCGCCGTCACCGACTACTGGAAGACCGGCCACTCCTACATCAAGCGCCGCGTCGCCGAGCTTGGCGCCGTCGCCGGTTTCGAAAAGTCGGGCCATTTCTTCTTCAACCCGCCGATCGGGCGGGGTTATGACGATGGGCTGGTCACCGCCATTGCCATCTGCCAGATGCTGGACCGCAGCCCCGGCAGTTCGATGGCCGATCTATACCGCGCGCTGCCGCTGACCTTCGGCACGCCGACCATGTCGTCGCACTGCGCGGACGATGTGAAGTATGGCGTTGTCGAGCGGGTGGTTGCCGACTTTCAGGCCATGAAGCGGGATGGAACGGTTTTTGCGGGCCAGAAGATCGCCGACCTCATCACCGTCAACGGTGCGCGCGTTGTCGCGGACGACGGCACCTGGGGACTGGTGCGCGCCTCGTCGAACAAGCCGGAACTGGTCGTGGTCGTCGAAAGCCCGGTGTCGTCGCAGCGTCGACGGGAGATGTTCGAGGCTGTCGACACCGTGCTGCGCCGCAGCCCCGAGGTGGGCGCCTACAACCAGACATTCTGAGTATCCTTAGGCCGCCGGCTGACAGCCGCACGTCTGCCTGATCGATCGCAAAGTGGGTACGAGAGGATCTTGCGGTTCTCACACCCCAACGCGCGCTCTGTTGGAGCTCGCGGCGTCAAAAGTACCGTTGTGGGTCACCTGCGCTTCGCCCAGTAATTGCAGGACCCATCCCGGCGTCCGAGTGAACCTTGGTGGCCGCTGGGATACGCATCATGATCGGAGACGCGCCGCTCGGCTGCAACAGGTGCAAACTTCCCCTGTCGGTGATGAGACCCAAGGATCAGTCGCTTGACCTGTCCTGGTTGTGGCGCGCTCTTCTCGTCAACAGGCGGATGCCATCTTCATCCATGATGAGCTGAGTGCGATACCCGTCGAATTTGATCTCGTGAATCCAGTCGCCCCGCTCGGGCGGGTGTCGACAAGCTCCGGCTCAATAGGTGGGATGAACTTCAAACGCATGAACTGCCTCGCAAGACTGCGATTCAATATAGCGTGCGCTAAAATGGTTTCGGACCATTTTAGACGAATTGAATGTTTGATAGCCATGGCGAATCCGACCTTGGACCACCAATCCCCGGCAAGCTGCACGGTGGCCAGCCA
>NZ_RZRW01000477.1:0-4373 GCF_003998745.1 Mesorhizobium sp. M7A.F.Ca.US.014.04.1.1
AGCCAAGCGCTGGCCGCAGCCAGATGCGGTGCTGCAGCAAAGCCATGGGGACCAGCGTCGCCAGGCCGCCGGCAGCGAACTCCCAGGCGCGCAGCGGCGAGAAATAGAAGGCCCAGGCCGGCGCCGCGCTGGTCAGCCACAGGCAGGCGGCGAAGGAGGCGAGGCCGACCACGCCGATCATGGCTGCGGCCGTTCGCCGGCCCGGCCGCAGCCAGGCGGCCAGCAGAAGCAGCGCCGGCCAGGCCAGATAGAACTGCTCCTCCACCGACAGCGACCAGAAGTGGATGAAGGGATTGCTGGTGGCGTCGGCGGCGAAATAGTCGAACGACCAGCGCAGCAGCCACAGATTGATGGCATAGGCGGAGGCAAACATGGCGCCGCGCGAATAGAGCGCCTGCTCCTGCGGCGCCAGGATGAAGTAGCCGGCGGCCAGCGTGACCAGGATGACGAACAAAGCTGCCGGCAGGAGCCGCCGCGCGCGCCTGGCATAGAAGCGCCAGAGGTCGAGCCGGCCGGTCTCGCCGATCTCCTGCATGAGATGGGTCGATATCAGCCAGCCCGAGATGACGAAGAAGATGTCGACGCCGGCAAAGCCGCCGGGGAGCGCGGTGAGGCCGAAATGGTAGGCGACGACGCCGCCGACGGCGAGCGCGCGCAATCCTTGTATGTCCGGCCGGAACGATGCTGCCACGACGGCTCCCTCGTGCAAGCCCAGCCCCTGTGCAATGTCGGCGGTGCAGGCCGATATCGCAATGCAACAAATTATCGCAGTGCAACATGGCAGAAATGGGGAGATGGGCCGGGTGCCGGCCGGGCCCGATCCTTGCGTGGCTGGCTTGTCTGCACACCTGCGGCAGACGCAAAACAGCCCCGCGCGGGGCTGTTTCTCATTCGGGTTGCTGGACTGCTACTTGCTGCCGCCGTTCGCTTTCACGCTGCTGCAGAATTCGGGATGGCTGTTGGCCGCAGTGGCGTCCTTCGCCTCGTCCTCGCAGGCCTTCATCATCGCGGTCTGGTCGTCCGGCGTAAGGGCCTTCCAGGCTTTCACGAAGTCGTCGTTGCTGACCATCGTCTTCATGCTGCTATCGGTGTAGAAGGGCTGCATCTTGGCTGGATCGTCGAGAGCCGACGTTTTGGCAAACGCCGCGCCGCCGACCATCGAAAGTGCCATGGCGCCCAAGCAGATCATCTTGATGTTCATGGGTACTCTCCTATTGCTTTGGGATCGTCGAAGCAACGATCCATTGGAAAACGACAGGTTTGGGTGAAAGTTCCGGCATTTTTTGCGTAAAAAAGCCGAAACGAGGAAAAATATAGCCGAAAAACTTGAAACTTTCCCCGATTTTTCCCGTAGGAGGCGAGTTTATCGGGTCTCTCGTGCGAGACTGACCACCAGTCGATCGACGCTGGGGTCGTCGAGGCTGACGATATGGGCCATCTGCAACGCCCGCTTCATGCTGACCCTGGTGACGTCCTGCCGCATGATGACCGGCACAAAGGCCGGCCCCGATCCTGTGAGGACGATCGCCCTGCCGACCAGAACCGGTTCGGAGATGGGAGCCCACTGTACGGTCATGATCGAGGGCTCGCTTGTCTGGCGGCGGTTGATGCCTGTGAAATAGATCCAGTTCAGGCGCGAGATCGCTACGCCGTAGTGGTTGCCGGGCATTCTGGCGCCACCCTGGCCATCGCCCGGGGCCCACCGCGTCACCCGCCTGAAGGTGACCAGCTCGGCCTCACGTCGCAGGAAGGTGACCGAGCGCATCAGAAGGTCGGGGCGGCCGGGGACCGAAAAATAGGTGAAATAAGTGCCGCCGGCGATGGCGGGCGACGGCGGCCGCACCATGTTTTCGTACAGTGCCTCGCGCAGCGATGCATTGCCGTCGCCGTTGGCTGCGGGAATAGCCGGCTCGCGATACAGCTCGTTTTCGTCGATCTTGAAATAATCGCAGATCAGCCTGGCGGTGGTTTTGTTGGGCACCGCCTTGCCTTGCAGATAGCGCTCGAACTGGGTGCGATTGATGCCAAGCTCACGGCACACCGCGCTGACGGAAGCATGGCGCTGGACCAGCCGCCTGAGATTGGCGGCGAGATTCTCGCGAATTGGCACGACATCTCCCCGACAGACGTACGGACCAGTATTCAAGCGATAGCTTATATACACTTGCATGCCGTGGCGCTGGCGCGAAGATGGACCTTTGGCCAATAGGCAACGATCCCGTAGAGCGTAGGCTGTACGATTCTGACAGTCCGGCTATGCAAGCCGCGTAAATGGGCGTATTTCGGTGGCAAGAGCGACCTCGGATCGGCCTCTCGACATCCTGTAATGGAGGGCGGTTTGGATCATACCGACCTGGTCGAGCTTCTGGACTACACGCAGGCGCAATTGACGAAAATCCGCCAGGCGGTCGCGGCAAGCGATCACGCCGGTGCCATGTTCACCATTGATTGCCTTGTCGGAGCGGCGGCCGAGCAGACGAAGTGCAAGCTTGCAAGCCTGGAGCATGCCGGCTTGCCGATCGGCAAGGATGAGCCGATCGGCAGGGATGGGCCGATCGGCAGGGATGGGCCGATCGGCAGGGATGGGCCCATAAAAGGCGGTGCGGCACCGCCCGGCAAAGCGACATCGGGCAAGCCGGATGCCGGCGGCAGCCGCTCCTGATCAGGCCGCGCCGATCTCGCCGATCAGCCTTGCATATTCGGCCTCGGCTTCGCCGTAACTGCCATTGGCGAGTTCCAGCAGCCCGGCGCGGTCGCGAATGACGATCTCGCCCCGTTTCGAGCGAATCAACGCGCGGCCTTCGAGCAATTGAAGCGCGACGGTGACGCCTGGCCGCCTGACACCAAGCATGATGGCCAGGAATTCGTGGGTGATGGCGAGATGTTCGCCGGGCACCCGGTCGTCGCACATGAGCAACCATCGCGCCAGCCGCTCCTCGAGCTTCAGCCGCGCGTTGACGAGCGCGGTGCAGCCGGCCTGGGTTTGTAGTGCGTTGACGAAGCGCAGCAGGAACATGCGCAAGGTCGTACTTGCCTCCAAAGCTGCCTTGAAAGCGCCGGCTTCGATGCGGATCGCTTCGCCTTCGAGTTGGACAAAACAGGCATGCGGCGCACGGTCGTCGCCCATCACCAGGGAGTATCCCGTCATGCCTTCGAAGCCGATGAAGCCCACTTCGGCCTCTTGGCCGCTTGCCGTGCTGGCGACCACCGAACCAATGCCCTGTTCGATGAAGTAGACGGCCTCGATCGGAACATTCGGGGTCACCAGCATCATGCGCAATGGCAAGTCGCAGCGCTGCATGTGCGGCTCGAGCAACGCCAGATCATCCGCAGGCATGCGCCGCAGCAATTGGTTTCGGTACGGATGGTTCCCGTCGGGATTGGGTTTTTTGTCGGGATCAGAGTTTTTGTTGGGATCAGACATGGCGTGGCCCAATGCAGGGCAAGAGCCATCCAATCTCCCAGCCGTCCGTGCCCGTAAAAACGTGAGGACGATGGCCTATGTATAGGGGCTCTGAACGCAGAAAGATATCAATGCGATATGAAATTCGAAGCACGGCGCCCCCCAACGCCTGTTCGCATATGAAAAGATCGGCCTGAATGTTAGTGTCGGAAACGTACCAAACGCCATTTGGTACAAAACCGACATATTTCATGAGAGCGCCGGATCACGCCGATAAAATCCGCTGGCCAATGAAAAGCGCCATGTCGCGCTGGGCCTGGGGACCGTTCGAAGAAGGGGGAGGACCGGGGGGAGAATTGTACGATAGTTACTGTGATGAAGGCCGATGTTGACTCTTGCTCAGCCCGATTTCATTTTTTGACCCACAGCGTCTAAAGCGCATCGCGTTTGATCCGATTTATGCGATGCGCTTTAGGGTCTTTGTTTATGCATGTCGTTCTCCCAAAGCCGAGGTCACTTTTGGACGACATGCATCAAAAGTGGCCGCTGCTCCGAAAGGGGCTTCTTATGTCGAGCCTTCGTAAGCGCAATCCCGGTCTCCATCCTTCCGATCTGCAACTGTGCCAGCGCGTCTTCGATCGGGTCTGCCTGGAGCGCAAATTTGATCGCATGTCGGGGGAGTCGGACGTGCAGCTTCTGGCAGCCACGGTGTTTTCGCTGTTCCAGAATGGCTGCCGCAATGAAGGCGAGTTGCTTGAGAGTTTCAGGCGGACCCGCCAATGACCAAGGCCAGGATCACGTCCGCGGCACCGGCCGAAAACGAACCTTACGACGCTGCGGTCTTCGCCCGGAAATACGGCATGTCGCGGAAGGCCGCGGAGGTCGTGCTGTCCGCGAATGGACCGTCCAGAACAGCCTGTGACGCTGCCGCCCGCTCTTTTATGGAAGCGGTTGCCCGCAGAGCGAAGAG
>NZ_RZRW01000478.1:0-4361 GCF_003998745.1 Mesorhizobium sp. M7A.F.Ca.US.014.04.1.1
CTACGGAACGATGCGCGAGAACGTGCTGTCGCTGACCGCCGTCATGGCCGACGGCGAAACGGTGACAACCGGCAAGCGGGCGAAAAAGAGCTCGGCCGGCTATGATCTGACGCGGCTGCTGGTCGGCTCGGAAGGCACGCTCGGCATCATCACGTCGCTGACCTTGAAGCTGCAAGGCATCCCGCAGGCGATCTCCGGCGGCGTCTGCCCGTTTCCGAGCGTCGAGGCGGCCTGCAACGCGGTCATCGCGACGATCCAGATGGGCATCCCGGTGGCGCGCATCGAACTGGTCAACGCCTTGCAGATGCGGGCGATGAAGAATTATTCCAAGCTCGACTATCCCGAGAGCCCGTGCCTGTTCGTCGAGTTTCATGGTAGCGATGCCGGCGTTGCCGAACAGGCCGAAACCTTCGGCATGATCGCGGAGGAAAATGGCGGCGGGCCGTTCCTGTGGACCAGCGTCGCCGAGGAGCGCACCAAATTGTGGAAGGCGAGGCACGACGCCTACTGGTCGTCGCTGACCCTGCGGCCGGGAGCCAAGGGGCTGTCGACCGATGTCTGCGTGCCGATCTCGCGCTTTGCCGAATGCGTCATGGAAACCGAGGCCGATATCGCCGAGATGGGCCTGATCGCGCCGATCGTCGGCCATGCCGGCGACGGCAATTTCCACGTGCTTGTGCTGATGGATGTGAACGATCCCAAGGAGATCGCGCTGTCGGAAAAATTCGTCGCGCGGCTCAACATGCGGGCCATCGCCATGGACGGCACCTGCACCGGCGAGCACGGCATCGGCCAGGGCAAGATCGGCTTCCTGCGCCACGAGCTCGGCCACGGCGTCGACATCATGCGCACCATCAAGCAGGCGCTCGATCCGCTTGATATCATGAACCCGGGCAAGATCTTGCCGGGAAACTAACCGATTTTCCGACGCAAGGTTCGTAGGCGGCCAGTCTTGACCGCGCCACCATTCGGGCCGAGGCTTGGCCGGTAGCAGGGCCTGAAGCCAACAGGCGTGCCAGCGGAGGAGGATGCCATGGCGATTTCACGCAAGGAAGAAGCGCGCGCGCTGAGTGCCGACGAACACGATCTGGTGGAGAAGTCTCACCATCCGGCGGTGCAGGAGCTCTCCGACGCCGATCTTGCCGGCCTGGTCAAGCTGTTGCGGGAGCGGCGCGACAAGGCGCAGACCGAAGCACACCGCCGCCGGCGTGAGATCCGGGGCAAGGGCGCGGCGAAGGGCGCTACGCCTTCGAAGGCTGATGGCGGGTCGCAGCTCAAGCTTGCGGTGCTGGCCATGGCCATGCGGCGCCTGAATGGCGAGGCCGAGCGGCGCCGGCAACTGGCCGCCAGCGTTTCGCTGATCGAGAATGCGCGCAAGGCATTGGTGATGAAGCAAGGGGCGGCATCGGACGGCCCCGCCTTCAACTCGCGCACCGCGCGCAGGGGTATGCGGCCGGTGGCGAACCAGAGGGCGCCGGATCTGGTCCGGCCAATGGAACTCGGCCGGCAGCGCAGGGCGGCCAAGGTGGCACAGGCAAAGCGCGACGCACGCTGAATTCGCGGTGATCGCGGGCTGAAATCGTTGAGGACGCCTGCCTACCGTGCGGCAGGCTTCGCCTGTCCGCCCTCGACAAGCGTCTGCAGCATGGGGCGGGTTGGCGCGAAGAATGTCGTGCCGGTGTGCGGTGTGGAGAAATCGAGCAGGCGGTCGTAGGCGCCCGGCGGCTCGCCGATATACATGCGCTGCAGCATTTTTTCGGTGACCCAAAGATATCTGGAATAGCCGATGAAGTAGGTGCCGAACTCGTTCTGCCCCGGCCTGCCAAACGGCATGTTGTCGCGCAAAATATCGTACTCGTTGCCGGCGGCATCCTCGATGGTGGCCAGCGACTTGTGCGATTTGCGCGGCGCATCGTCATCGTCGATTTCGATGTTGTCGATCTTGGTGCGGCCGATGATCGCTTCCTGCTCGGGCGTCGGAATGCGCGCCCAGGCCTGCATGTCGTGGAGATATTTCTGGACGACGACATAGCTGCCGCCGGCGAAGTCGGCGTCTTCATCGCCGATGAGCGCAGAGGCGGGCAAGTCGAGGCCGGTCGGGTTGGCGGTCCCGTCGACGAAGCCGAGCAGGTCGCGCGCATCGAAATAGCGAAAGCCGGAAACCTCATCGATGACGCTTACGCCGTCACCGAGATTGTCGAGCAGGATGCGCTCGAACTCGAAGCACATATCGGGTCGCTCGGAGCGGATGTGGAAGAGGAGATCGCCGGCGGTCGAAGGCGCCGAATGAACGGCACCCTTGATCGGTGCGAACGGTTTCAGTTCCAGCGGCCGCCGGTCTGGAGAAAGACGATCCCAGAGATCGCGGCCGATGCCGGCAATGCACGACAGCCGCCCGGAGAGATCGCGGAACCCGACGGTTTTGATGAGATCGTCGAGCCCGCCGAGCACGGAGGCAACCTTGGCGAGCGCGCTCTGCTCGCTGGCGACGGCGACGACAAGAAAGACCGCCGAAAGGGACAGCGGAGCGTCGACACTTTGCGCATCGATCGGCACGCGATCCCAGTTCTTGCCCGACATCCGATTTCTCCGCTTCGCCGGGATTTGTTTCAGATCACCGGAGATCGCGCAACTGGATGAATTGCCTCTTTATCGACACGCGGATGCGGGTAGAGTGCGGCAGAATTTCAATCAACCCATTCGGAGCTGATGCTCGCACGCCTGTTCGTGATCTTCGGTGGCCTGTTCGTGCTGGTGCTGTGTGCGGCGCTGGTGGTGCCGTATTTTATCGACTGGACCGGCTACCGCGCCGACTTCGAGCGCGAGGCGAGCGCCATTCTCGGCCGCAAGGTGACCGTGCAGGGCGACGCCACCGCAAGGCTGTTGCCGTTTCCCTCGGTGACCTTCTCGAATGTCGCCGTCGCCGGCGGCCCCAACGGCCAGCCGGCCATGACGGTCGAGACGTTTTCAATGGACGCGGAACTGGCGCCCTTCCTGCGCGGTGAAGTGCTGATCTTCGACATGCGGCTGGTGCGGCCGAAAGCGACCATCGATATCGCCAATGACGGCACGGTCGACTGGGCGATGCGGCCGTCCTCGCCCTTCGACCCCAGCCAGATCTCGATCGAGAAGCTGACGGTGACGGAGGGTCAGATCGAAGTTCGCCATGCCGCTGGCGGGCGCAGCCATCTGTTTTCCGAGATCAATTCGACCGTCTCGGCCAAGTCGCTGGCCGGCCCATGGCGCATGGACGGCACGCTGCGGCTGGACGGGTTGCGCACCGCGGTCACCGCGTCCACCGGCAAGGCCGAAGGCTCAGGACAGATGCGGTTTCGGCTGAAAGCCAATCCGGACGCGTATCCGCTGGTCATCGAGACCGACGGCAATGCCGGCATCGTCAATGGAGCCGCCGTCTACTCCGGCCAGTTCAAGATTTCAAATCCTGACAAGAATGGTGCCGACAAGAACAGCGCCGAGCTGCGCGGCACCGATGGCGAGACGGTGAAAGTCTCGGCCGGCAAGCCCGATCCGGGCTTTCGGCTGAACGGCAAGTTTTCGCTAGACCACCAGAAGCTGGGTGTCGACGAATTCCGCTTCGAGACCGGGCCTCTCGACAACCCCTACACCGCCGATGGCAAGGCTTCTGTCGATCTCGGGCTGAAACCGAGTTTCGCCATCGAGGCCAATGGCGCGCAGGTGCAGTTCGACGAGGCGGTGGGCGCCGAAGCCGGCGCCGGCCTGACGCTGGACCAGCGCATCGCGGCGTTCGAGCAAGCGCTGCTCGATATGCCGAAGCCGACCATCCCCGGCACGGTCGAGGTCAAGCTGCCGGCGGTGGTGGTCGGCGACACCACGGTGCGCGACGTGCATCTTTCCGCCGAGCCGGTCGATGGCGGCTGGTCGGTGAAATCGCTTGCCGCGACCTTGCCCGGCCGCACCACGCTGGAAGCGGATGGCATGCTGGTGCTCAATTTGGAGGGTCATTTCGGCTTCAACGGCTCGCTGCTGCTGGCCGTGGCCCAACCTTCCGGCTTTGCCGCCTGGCTGTCGAAGGATGTCGACGAGGCGATCCGCCGCCTGCCGGCCGCCGGCTTCAAGGCCAAGGTCGACCTCTCGCAGAAGCGCCAGGCCTTCAGCGATCTCGAACTGATCCTGGGCAAGGCGAAGTTTTCCGGCCGCATCGATTCCAGCCAGCCCGACGATGCCAAGCCCTCGGTGCTGATGCGGCTTGAAGGCGGTGATCTCGATGTCGACGGGCTGGCGGCCTTCGCCTCGATCTTCGTCAGCGACAAGGGCGCCAATCGCTTTGCCGACCGCGACCTCGATTTCCAGATCAAGGCCGGGCCGGTCAACGCCGGTGG
>NZ_RZRW01000479.1:0-3740 GCF_003998745.1 Mesorhizobium sp. M7A.F.Ca.US.014.04.1.1
ATCGAGCGCTGGTCGGTTGGAAGGCTCCTCATGTCCCGCGCAATAGCAGGACACGCCGCGAAAAGATCCCTTGCCGTTTTGAATCGGAGCCCATTGGCCATGACCGCCACGCTTTCATCGAGAAGCTTGGCCACTCAAGCCTTAGGCGCGGCGCGGGTCAAGTCTCAACCGGTGACGCGGCAACAACTGTCACGCCCCCGGCGATTGCAGACAGACAATTGCCTGCGAATTTGCTATGATCCCAACATCGAAAATCGGAATACTCAACCAGGAGGAGCCGCTATGCAGTGGAGCAGTTCAGCTTTTGTGTTGGCGGTCGTGCTTTTCTCGACCCACGCTTCCGCCGACCCCGTTCAGAAATCTGAAGACATCGTGAAGTTTTTTGCTGGTGCGGCCGATCTCGGCAAGTCCCGCGGGATTTGTGTTGGCTCCGCGGAGGAGTGCAAAAGCAAGTCCAATGACGCGTCGGCAGTGAAAACCGGCCTCGACATGCTGATCAATTTCGGCTTGGATTCGGCCGAACTTGACGCCACCGCGCGCGCTGAACTCGACGAGTTCGCCAAAGCCCTGAAGGACAACCGGCTGAGCACGTTCAGCTTCGTCGTCGAAGGCTATACCGATGCCACCGGCACGGTGCACCACAACGAAGGCCTGTCGCAACGACGAGCGAAATCGGTAGCCGCCTTCCTCACGGCCAGCGGCATCGAGCCTGATCGCATCAACGCGGTCGGCATGGGTGAAAAGAACCCGCGCAGTTCCAACCCATACGATCCGCTCAATCGCCGCGTGGAAATGCGGATAAAGACACAATAGCCACGCAAAGCTGCGCCGCAGCCTGGGATGGGGCGAAGATTGTTCTACCCGATGGAATTTGGACAGGGGTGAGCATAGCAGCGCGAGCGTGGTTCAAAGCGTATTCTGAATTGAGCTTATGACGGCGGTGACGGCCTGCTTGTATTTTTCAAACTCCGGTGACGTCTGGCGGACCTCCGTGGTCGTTGTCTGCTGGGCGGCGCCAGTGGCCATGCGGCCCAGCTTCTGGCCCATTTTCCTTTCGGCCCAGTCCACGACGTAGCTGGCGGTCTTGCCGGTGAGAAACGGGTTGGCCTGGATGACGGCCGACCCCAGCACGGCGCTCAGTTGCGCCGAACCTGTGGCCGACAGCACCTGGTGCGCGCCTTCCATTCCCAGGAAATGACAGAGATAGAGTCTGCCCGCCGTAATCTGGTGACCACGCTCCCGAAGATAGGCCTCGCCTTCGCGAGCCAGGTTGCGAACCATCTCACGCGAGATCGTGGCGTCGTAGCGCAGTGCGAGCAGGTCGGCTGTCGACAGCGTGCGCGCAAGTTCCGGGCGGTAGGTGTTCATCATCCTGATCCAGGTCTTGCTTATGAATTGCCCTGCACCGGTTGCTGAGGAATTTGGGTTCTTGGCGCGAGCGCTGCCGCCGCTTTCGACATGAACGATACGGTCGGTGAGCGTCTCGACCGCGGAATCGTCGGAAGCGACCGCGGTGACCGTGCCGAGTGGGTCGATCGCTGCGCCATTCTGGTAGAGTTCGAAATGCAGGTGGGGCCCGGTCGAAAGGCCGGTGGTGCCGATATAGCCGATCACATCGCCGGCTTTCACCCTGGTTCCGACACCGGTCCCGATTGCAAATTTCAGCATATGCGCATAGCGCGTCTCGCGCCCGTTTGGGTGCGAGATCTTCACCAGATTACCATAGCTGCCGCCATCGCCCTGGAAGGTGATCTCACCATCGAAGGCGGCTGCGATCGGCGTGCCAACGGGAGCCGCCCAGTCGACGCCCTTGTGGATGCGAACGGTGCCGAGAATTGGATGCTTGCGTGGCCCGAAGGTGGATGTCATCACCCCGTTGACGGGCGTGACCATGCCGTTGGTGACCGTCAGCGAGCGGACCTGATCGTCACCGGTAACGCACGCAAACTGGCCCTCGCTCAGCTGGAAGACGAAACAGTCGAGGCTCTTTTCGGTGCCCTGCACGCCGACATACAGCACACGCCCGTCAGTCTCGCCCTTGCCGCGCGGCGTTTGCGAGTAGATCAGCACAAGGCGCTGGTCCTCGCTGGCGAAGGCGTCCAGATCCTGCCCTCGCGATAGGTACATGATCGCTTCGCCGATCACGCCGGTTGGAACACTGTTGCGAGCCGCCGTCGAGTAGCTCGCGTCGAGCAGGCGATACTGCCGCTTGTGCGTGCCTTCCCCCTGTGCGCCCGAATAGTTGAACAGATCTCCACGGACCCAGGGATCGACACCCGATACGAATGCGCCCGCCGCATTGCGTGTCAGCGTGCCAACAAAGACGTTCTTGGCGTAGATGGACACCTGCATCAGCGACATGGTCGTCGTCTCGCGCCTCGGCCTGAAACCACGCATGGCGATGACATAGCCCGGTTCCAGGCCGTCGCGGTTGAAAAGCGCCTTCAGCGCTTGCCCTGCCAGCTTGGCGTCCTCTGCGGAGAAATGCGCATCGAGCGCGACGCTGTCCAAAGAGCGGTCGTTGAGGATTTTCACGAACGTGTCTTCGGTCGCCTCGAACCGCTGATACTCATTCGAGACGGTTGCGACACTCGTGTTGTTTTCGATCTGCGTCTTCTGGAATGCGGGAAGGGCTGCATCGCCCGCATCGATGGTCTCGCCCCAGCCGGCTTCGGGATCATCGGCGTCCGCCCTTTGGTCGGGTGCTGCGGCTGGTTCCCCCTCTATCGGCGATGGCTCAAGATCATTCTGCAGATCACCGGATGGTGGGGCAGCAGTCTTTCGTTGCGCCTGGAAGAATGCAAAATCCTCTTGCGTCGACGGTATCGTTGTCATGAATTTTTCGCTCGCGCTAAGCATGACGTCAGACAGGATTTCGATCTGTGGAGAAACGCCGGCCTGGTTGAGTTCCGCCGGGCGCGGCATTGTCCGGCCTTTGGTTGCGGCGCTGGCATCGGGCGCCAGCGTGATCCACATCGGGTCCCCCGCCAGATCGATAATGGCTGGCACATACACGGATGCGTCCGCCGGCATATCGTCCGCCCCTTCGACCGCATGCAACTCCTCGTCTTCGTCTCCGAACGACCAATACTCGGCGGTGAGGTAGAAACCGGCGGCGATAGAGAGCAGCACAGCCACCGCGAGACCGGCAACAAGCCTGCGCCGAAGCGTGCGCCTGCGAAGGGCCGCGCGCGCCTGCTTTTTCTGCCTGAAGCTCGTGTCGATACCGTGCGTCACGGATTGCTTCCCGTAAGAAAGAAAGTCCACCGCGCCTGTTCGAGGGTATCGACTTCAAGAAATTGTGCCGCGATATGGCCGCGCTGCCAGCACTCGTCGATGCCGCGTATCGAAAAACGTCGCCGCTCAATGCACATTTCGGTCGATCCTGTGAGGATCGCATGACCAAACACGTCCGTTGCGTAGATGTAGATGTAGCGGTTCGTCAGTTCCTCACGAATGACGTTTACGCATTGATTGGCGCCGATGGTCCACCAGCCATCGGTCTGGTCCGCATTGTCGACCTTCTGGCCGACGGCGAGATTGACGACATCCAGAGTCTGATTGCAGACCGTGAACTCGGCGCGCGCTTCGCTGGATGACAGCACGGCCAACAGGGCCGCCCCCCCCATGACCGCAAGCCTCATGCTGCCACGCAGGGCAGGGGCCCGAACCGGATCAAACTGCCTTATCGGCGGGTTATAGGAGATGGGTAGCGTAGGAAGCCCCCTTATTACCCCCGT
>NZ_RZRW01000479.1:3750-4361 GCF_003998745.1 Mesorhizobium sp. M7A.F.Ca.US.014.04.1.1
CTGCCTTATCGGCGGGTCAGGGAGGCTGAGTTGCATCGGGCACCCATGCTATCCGCCGAGCCGGAAATACTGGGCGGTGGCCGAGAATTGAGACCCGTCGGTCTCGATTTCCTCAAGAATCTTTGGGAGCAGCACCGAGGCTGGCATGGGCGTGGAGAACGCGGCTGCCTGGATGTCCTGAGGGCCCGTGATCACCATTATGATCTGCGGCACCGCCTTTCCGGCGGCTTTGTCGGCGGCCCCGAGACCAATCGGGATGCTGAAAGTAGCCTTGCCGGTTTCTACGACGATGCGGTCGTCGAGATTGAACACCATGCCTTTATGGTCGATCAACAGCACGCTGGACCTGAGCCCGCCACGCGTCACCAGCGTTCCGCTGATCGGCGTACCGTTTGGCACCGATGTCCGATCGAGAACAAGCTGCGGCTTGTCTGATGCGGTCTGCCCGATAAAGCGCAGAAAATTGGTGACTTCGCATTGGCTTGGTTCAATGAGCCGGACGCTGATGTCCGGCTCGACATGGAATTTGGCCTGGAACTCGGCCAGCATGCCTTCGAATGGCTGGACCGATGTTCCAAAGCCTTCGATCGCGGCAGCCTTGTCGGTTGCTG
>NZ_RZRW01000480.1:0-4343 GCF_003998745.1 Mesorhizobium sp. M7A.F.Ca.US.014.04.1.1
CCGCATTTCACCGGCAGCAGGCCAAGGCCGCCGGGATTGATCGTCATCGGCGAGCCGGTCTCTGTCTGCCACCAATGGTCGACCACAGGCACATTCAGCTTCTGCTCCGCCCATTTGATGGTTTCCGGGTCGGCGCGCTCGCCGGCAAGAAACAGCGTGCGGAACTTCGAGAGGTCGTGTTTGGCAATGAACTCGCCCTTCGGGTCCTGCCCCTTGATGGCGCGGAATGCGGTCGGCGCGGTGAACAGCGCGACCACGCCATGCTCCGCTATCACCCGCCAGTAGGTGCCGGCATCGGGCGTGCCGACAGGCTTGCCCTCGAACAGGATGCTGGTGCAGCCATGCAGCAGCGGTCCGTAGACGATGTAGGAATGGCCGACCACCCAGCCGACATCGGATGCCGCCCAGAACACCTCGCCCGGCTTGACGCCGAACTCGTTTTCCATCGTCCATTTCAGTGCGACCATATGGCCGCCATTGTCGCGCACGATGCCCTTGGGCTGCCCGGTCGTGCCCGATGTGTAGATGATGTAGAGCGGATCGGTGGCAAGCACCGGCACGCAGTCGACATTGGCGCCCGCTGCCCGTTCGCGGGCGACGGCATCGGCGTAGTCGATGTCGAAATGCTCCTTCAACTCGCAGCGCAACTGGTCGCGCTGCAGGATCAGGCAGGCGTCCGGCTTGTGGCGGGAGATCTCGATCGCCTTGTCGAGCAACGGCTTGTAGGCAACGACGCGGCCTGGCTCCAGGCCACAGGATGCCGAAATGATCAGCTTCGGCCTGGCATCGTCGATGCGGGTGGCAAGCTCATGCGAGGCGAAGCCGCCGAAGACCACCGAATGCACCGCGCCGATGCGGGCGCAGGCGAGCATGGCGATGGCCGCCTCGGCCACCATCGGCATGTAGATGATGACGCGGTCACCCTTGCCGATGCCGCGGTTCTTCAGCACCGAAGTCAGCGCGACGACCTCGCGCTTCAGCTCGGCATAAGTGAACTTTTTCACGGTTCCGGCAATCGCACTGTCATGGATCAGCGCGATCTGGTCGGCGCGGCCGCCGGCGACGTGGCGGTCGATGGCATTGTAGCAGGTGTTGCAGGTGGCGCCGGTGAACCAGCGGCCATAGACACCGGCATTGGCGTCGAACACCTTGTCCCAGGGCGAATACCAGTCGATGGCGCCGGCCGCATCCGCCCAGAATTGTTCCGGATCGCGTTTCCAGCCTTCATAGACCTCGTGATAGCGTGAAGCCATCCATACCTCCCCGGGAAATGTTTTTCTTCCTTCCAGATAGCGCGCTCTACCCTTGGCCGCAAATCCACGCCATTGTGACGACGGCATCGACCTGGCGCTTGGGGGCAAGCAGTTATGAACTGCGAGACGGGACTGGGGTGGTGATGTCTGCTGCTGTGCGGATCATCGGGCGCTTTTCGCTATCATCGGTCATGGGCGCCGTACTTGCTATGTCCACCGGAACCGCTGAAGCCGGCGATGCCGCGGCACGGCACATCATCGGCTTTTCGCCGGATGGCGCTTATTTCGCCTTCGAGCAATATGGAACGCTCGACGCCGGCGCCTCGGACTCCGGCTGGTCTGAGATCGACGTCATCGATACCCGTACGGATCGGTTCGTTGGCGGTAAGCCGATCCTCGTCGTCGATGAGACGGAGGAGGCGACACTGACGCTGGAGCAGGCGAGGGCGCAGGCCGCCGCTCAGGCGGCGCCCATTCTCGCCCATTATGCAATCACATCCCCAGCCGAGCAGACAGCGTCCGACAAATTCACCTTTCCGGGTGAAATGGTTGCCTACAACGACATCTCCCGCCTCGAACAGGTGTCGCAGAAATGGCTGTCGCCGCTCCATGGCGAAACGGGCGTTTCGACCATCCAGCTCGACGAGATCCTGGCAGCCAGCACGAGCGATTGTTCGGCGAGTTTCGCAACGACGGAGCAGCGCGACACATCTGGCAAGGCACTCGGCTTCCGGCTGACGCTGCAAGGCCAGGACGGCAAGCCGTTCAAGATCCTGCACGAGGACAAGACCGTGCCGGGCTCAAGAAACTGCCCGACCTCCTACAGCCTGTCGGAATCCTACGAACTTACCCCGGCCGGCAAGCCGGCGGTGATCGTTGTGCTGGTGCAGCGTTTCAGCCAGGGTTTCGAGGGGCGCGATCGCCGCTTCCTCGCGGTGACCGGGGAGCCACGCTGAGAGGTCACGCCCAAGCGCTGGCAGCCGATCTGTCTGAAGGTTGTTTCTAGATCGGCAGGGCCACAAGCATGAGGCCAATGCCGCCAGCGATCAAAATGGCTGTCGCCAGCGCTTTTCTATGACGTTCGAAGCTCGTCGGAGCTCGCTCCCAATTGTAACGCATACGCTATCTCCCCAATACCCAGGCAGGTTTTACCTTACTTAGGGGAAGAAATGCAACGTCCGCTGCCGGCAGCCCGCTGTTTGTCACGTTTCATCGATAACTATTTCTGGGCCGAATGCGGCCGGGAAGACGCAACCGAGCAGGTTCTAACGCGACTGGCGCGGAGAATCTGTCAGCAAGGCCGTTGGTCCGTGCACCGGGCTCCCGTGATCGGCCGATAGACAGCGCTCCACCTCCGCGCTATCTGATTTCCGGGATGAGCATGGCTTGGAGGGGGCGTGGTGGAAATAGTCTCTGGAACCGTTCTGCGGCTGGCCGAGGATGCCTCGGTGCAGCATGTGGGCGATGGCGCAGTCGTGCTTTTGGCGCGCAGCGGCCAGCTCTATACATGCAACGGCACGACCGAAGCCTTTCTCGACAAGGTGGACGGCGCGCGCAACCTCGACCAGATCGTCGACCTGCTGTGCGAGGAGTTCGAGGTCGACAAGGGGACGCTCGATCAGGACATGGCGGCACTGGCCACGGATCTGATCTCGGAAGGTATCCTCGCCGCGCCAGGTGCTTGATGGCTGACGGCCCGCTCCTGCGCGCTCTTTTTCGCTGCCATCTCTGGGCGAGCGCGCGGCTGATGCCGGTCCTTGTCACCAACCGGAGCTTCGAGGAGGTGCTCAGATGGGCGCCGCTCGCCTCGTCGACGCCCTATCGCGGTCTGCCGTCCGCCTACATCGTCGAGAGCGTCAACCGCACGGTCCGCCACCCCTGGCTGATGCGTGACCGCAGGTGCTTGAGGGAAGGTCTGCTCGGTCATCGTTTCCTGCGACTAGCCGGCTTCGATCCGGACCTGCGCTTCGGCGTCGAACCGCAGTCGATGCAAGCGCAGCGTCTATCGGCGCATTGCTGGGTCTGCCTCGACGGCAAGCCGGTGGTCAGCGACAAGCTTCCCGGCATGGTCGAGATCTATCGTCATCATGCCGATGCCGTAAAGGCGCGTCCCGCTTGACCAGACCTTCAGCCTGCTATGGCCTCAACGGCCTGATCCTTGGCATATCGGCCGAGCGCTCCGAGCTGTGGCAGGATTTCGACCGGATGCTGGGCAGCCTGCGCATAGGGGAACCCGTCGCGCCGGACTTTCGTCTTGAGATCACCGAAACAGACACGCTGGACGAGACACCCAATGGATCCCTGGTCTTCGATGGCGAGGTGCCGGAGGATGGTCCCTGCCGGATGATCGAGGATGGCGGCATTGTCCATCTGGTCTTTCCCGGGCGCCAAACCGTTGCGATCAATGGTGGGGAAGGTTGGGCCGAACTCCGGATTAGCACCGGTACGAAAGCCGCCTGGACGCCGTCGATGTTGGTCCTGGATGCCGCGCTCGACGCCGGTGGCCAGCATATGCTGCATACGGCCGGGCTGACCTTGCCTGACCGCGATGCGGTGGTGCTGATCCACGCCCCGAGCGGCACCGGCAAGACCACGACGTCGCTGGCGCTGGCAACACAGGGCTTTGGCCTCTGCTCCGACGACGCCATGATCCTGAATGTCGCTTCGGGCAAGGTTGTAGCCTGGGGCTTGCCGCGCGCCGTCAAAATCCACCGGAAGACTGCCGAAATGATCCCGCAGGTGGCGCCATGCCTTGGCCAGACGTGGGATCGCAACGGCGAACAGCCGGTCTCGTTAGAACGGTTGGGCGGTATCATCCGGGTGGAAAACGCATCCGCCCGGCCGGTGGCGGCGCTTCTGCACCTGGCGCGTTCCGCCGACGGGCAGACCCGGCTCGTCGCCATGGCCAGGACCGACGCGATGGTGGCGCTGGCAGTCGACAATGTCCGCACCGGCATGACCGGGCTGCTGCCGATGCAGAAGCGCAGGCTGGCGACCATCGCCGGGCTGGTCAATGCGGTGCCGACCTTCCAGCTCGAAGTAGGCGCGCGCCCGGCTGACGCTGCGGCGCTGATCCGCGGCACCCTGGAT
>NZ_RZRW01000048.1:0-17931 GCF_003998745.1 Mesorhizobium sp. M7A.F.Ca.US.014.04.1.1
GGCGGGGCCTATTGGCGGTCCCAAAAACACCGGAAAAGGGCCCCCGCCCCGCCAATGCGATATGCCGACGCGCCTGACGCAAGTGGGAGGTGCAAATGGCAGTCCGTTGGCAATTGTCCGGAAGTTACTTCGAAAATTGTAGCTGCGATGTCGTATGTCCTTGTCTGCTGTCCACCAACGCGCAGCTGACATCGAAGCCGACGAAAGGTGTTTGCGACGTCGGTTTGGTCTTTCATATCAACACGGGCAACTACGGCGACGTTCGATTGGATGGGCTCAGTGTCGCGATGGTCGCTCACACGCCGGGTCCTATGGCAAACGGCAATTGGACGGCCGCCGCCTATATCGACGAACGGGCCGATGACAGGCAAACAGAGGCGCTAGGTGCCATCTTCACCGGCGCTGCGGGCGGCCCTATGGCGGTGCTGGCACTCATGATTGGCACGAATCTTGGCGCCAAGAAGGTGCCGATAAGCTACCGGATAGACGGCAAGAAGCGGTCGGCGGAGATTGCGGGGGTCATGCAGATGGCGGTCGAGCCGCTGCCGACAATGCGCGAGGACGGGCAGATGTGGGCGGCCACAGGCCATCCTGTCAATCCCGATTGGCTCGCCCTGGCGATGGGGGCGGAAGGCAGTACATTCAGCGATCATGGCATGAGCTGGGACAATTCCCGCCGAAACGGACATTACGCCCCGATCAATTGGTCTGGGCAGCAGTAGCCGTAGGCAGCGTAGCACGGAACGACCTCGTCCATGGCCCCGACGTTGCAGCGATACATCATTCTCGCGCTGCTGATCGCTATCGCTGCGGCGGCGTGGACCCTGCTTGTCTGGCAGCAGATGGGCATGGACGCGGACATGCGCATGGAAATGTACGCACTCACCATGGGTATGAAGGCGCCGCTGTTTCTTGCCATCTGGATGATCATGATGATTGCCATGATGTTTCCGACGGCCGCGCCCATGATCCTGACGTTTCACCAGGTCCAGGCCGGCAAACAGAGCCGGGGCGAGACCTTTGTCTCGAGCTGGGTGTTCGTGGCCGGGTATATGCTGGTTTGGGGCGTGATGGGCGTTATCGCCTTTGCCGGTGCGGCGGGTGCGGAGATGCTTGCCGGGCATGTGGGTTTGTCCGCTGCGACGGCCGCGCGTATCGGCGGCGCGCTGCTGATGATTGGGGGCGCCTATCAACTCTCCCCACTGAAAGATCTGTGTCTGGCCAAATGCCGCACGCCGATTGGCTTCATCCTGACCTCATGGCGCGATGGTTATTGGGGTGCGGTTCGCATGGGCCTGGAGCATGGACTTTTTTGCCTGGGCTGCTGCTGGCTTTTGTTTCTCGCCCTCTTTCCTCTCGGGATCATGAACGTCGCCGCAATGGCCGTGGTCACCTTGCTGATCTTTGCGGAAAAGACCCTCCCGTCCGGAGGTGGGATCGCAAAGGTGTCGGGTATCGCTCTGCTTCTTTACGGCGCGGCGGTGCTGGTCTTTCCACAGGCGCTGCCAACCTTCCAGCAGGTGGGCGCCATGACAATGAATTGACCGATGGAGGCAGCGCTCGGCGCCGAGAAGAGGAGGATCGCTCTCCTACCGCTGCGCCAACCTGCTGCTCTCCACCGCAATGCCAAGCAGCGCCTGTCTTGCCAGCGCGACGGAAAGATCCGGCCGCCGCCTGGTCTGCAGCACCGCCGTCTGCAGCCGAGTCAACGCGCGGCCGAGCGCTTCGGTGCTCCAGCGTTCCAGCGCTTTCTCCACCAGCTTGCGCCTGGAGAAAAACACCGGCGGGCGGGCGGCGGCAACGACCGAGGCGGCGTTGCGGTTGCCGGACTCCATCTGGCCGCGCATGATCTGGATCTGCTGCAACTGCCGCATTGCCGAGGACAGCACCAGGAAGGGCTGGCCGCCGGACTGGCAATGGCGGGTGAAGGCGGTGTCGAAGTCGCCGATCTTGCCTTCGAGAAGCGCGTCGACCGCGTCGTCGAAAGACGCGCCGGAGACATCACCTGACATCGCTTTGACCTCCTCCAGGCCGATCTCGGTCTGGCCATGGGCGTAGAGCACAAGCTTCTCGATCTCACCGCGCGAGGCCAGCCGGTCGCCGCCGAGATTGCGGCGCAGCGCCTGTCTCGCTTCCATGGTCATCGACATGCCGGCCCTGCCCAGTTCGCCGTCGATGACGGTGTCGATGTCGCGGGCTTCATCGGCATAGCAAGGCAGGGCCATGGCGTTGTCGGCCGCCTCGACGATGGCGCGCAGGCCGACACCTTTCTTGAGGTCGCCGGCCTCGATGAGAATGATCGCATCGCGCGCGGGCTCGGCCGTCAGCGCCTTGACGTCGTCGGCCAATGCCTTCTGGCCGCTGGCATTGCGCACCCACAGCAGGCGCCGGTCGGAAAACATCGGCACGGTGCGGGCCTCGTCGAGCAGCCGGCCCTCGTCTCGGTCGACCTCCGACCCCTCCAGCCTGACCACCGAGAAGGGATCGTCGAGCGGCAGGCCGGTCTTGCCGGCAAAGGCCTTTGCTCGCTCGGAGACGAGGCCGCGATCGGGGCCGTAAAGCAGGACGATGGAGATCCGCTGGTCCGGCTTCGCGAGCCAGCCATCGACCTCATATGCTTTCTTCTGTGCCATGGCGGGTTGGTTAGCATGATGTGGGGGCGGCATCCAGCTTGGGCGAACGGTCGACCCCCACTCCGTCGAGCTTCGCTCGACACCTCTCCCCCGATCGACGGGGGAGAGGAAGGGCGCGAGTTGGCCAGCCTTGGCTCCCTTCCTCTCCCCCGATCGACGGGGGAGAGGAAAGGCGCGAGTTCGTCGACCAATCACCTTATCTGCCGGCAAACCTCGCCCAACCTTCCCTCTAATTGCGCGCCACCGCCCAACATCGACAAGAAATTTCGCGGACATATCTTCATCTTGGGTGCGGGAGGCTGGATCGGCCGGCGTGGCCGGGACCGACGTCCGCAGGCTACCCGACGAATTCGCACTGGCGGCGCAGATATGCAAATATCTGTTCCGGGCAACATTGGAGGACAAAGGTCATGGCCGATGCTGGGATGTTGCGTTTCCACGTTCCGGAGCCGGAAGTGCGGCCGGGCGGAACGCCTGACTTTTCCAATGTGCCGATCCCCAAGGCCGGCTCTGTGCCGCGCCCGGAGATCGATGTCGATCCGCGCACCATCCGCGATCATGCCTTCTCGATCATCCGCGTGCTGAACCGCACTGGCGAGGCCGTCGGCCCGTGGGCCAGCCTGCTGTCCAGCGACGAACTTCTCACCGGCCTGCGCCACATGATGACGCTGCGGACCTTCGATGCGCGCATGCAGATGGCGCAGCGGCAGGGCAAGACCTCGTTCTACATGCAGCATCTGGGCGAAGAGGCTGTGGCTTGCGCCTTCCGCAAGGCACTGGCGCCGGGCGACATGAACTTTCCGACCTATCGCCAGGCAGGGCTGCTGATTGCCGATGGCTACCCGATGGTCACGATGATGAACCAGATCTATTCCAACGAAGCCGACCCGCTGAAGGGCCGGCAATTGCCGGTCATGTATTCTTCGAAGGAGCACGGCTTCTTCTCGATCTCCGGCAATCTGGCGACGCAGTACATCCAGGCGGTCGGCTGGGCGATGGCCTCGGCGATATCGAACGATTCACGCATCGCAGCCGCGTGGATCGGCGACGGCTCGACGGCCGAGTCCGATTTCCATTCGGCGCTGGTGTTCGCCTCCACCTACAAGGCGCCGGTCGTGCTCAATGTCGTCAACAACCAGTGGGCGATCTCGACCTTTCAAGGCATCGCGCGCGGCGGTTCGGGCACGTTCGCGGCGAGGGGCCTCGGCTTCGGCATCCCGTCACTGCGCGTCGACGGCAACGACTATCTCGCGGTGCATGCGGTCGCCAAATGGGCGGCGGAGCGGGCGCGCAGCAATCTCGGGCCGACGCTGGTCGAATATGTCACCTACCGTGCCGGCGCACATTCGAGCTCGGACGACCCGTCCGCCTACCGGCCGAAGACCGAATCCGACGCCTGGCCGCTCGGCGACCCGATCGTGCGGCTGAAGAACCATCTCATCGCGCTCGGCGTCTGGTCGGACGAGCGGCACGCGCAGGCCGAGGCGGAAATCCTCGACACGGTTATCGCGGCGCAGAAGGAAGCGGAAAGCCACGGCACGCTGCATGCCGGCGGCAAGCCGTCGACGCGCGACATGTTCGAGGGGCTCTATGCCGAGATGCCGCCGCATCTCAGGCGCCAGCGCCAGCAGGCGGGAGTCTGAGCCATGCCGAGACGGACCATGATCGAGGCCATTCGCGATGCCATGGATGTGTCGATGGGGCGCGACGAGAAAGTCGTCGTGTTCGGCGAGGACGTCGGCTTCTTCGGCGGCGTCTTCCGCTGCACGCAGGGCTTGCAGGCCAAATACGGCAAGAGCCGCTGCTTCGATGCGCCGATCAACGAATCCGGCATTGTCGGCTCGGCCATAGGCATGGCCGCCTATGGCTTGAAGCCGTGCGTGGAAATTCAGTTTGCCGACTACATGTACCCGGCCTACGACCAGCTGACCCAGGAAGCGGCACGGCTGCGCTACCGCTCCAACGGCGATTTCACCTGCCCGATCGTGGTGCGCATGCCGACCGGCGGCGGCATTTTTGGCGGCCAGACGCACAGCCAGAGCCCTGAGGCGCTGTTCACCCATGTGTCGGGGCTGAAGACGGTGGTGCCGTCCAACCCGCACGACGCCAAGGGGCTTTTGATCGCGGCGATCGAGGATCCGGATCCGGTGATCTTCCTCGAGCCGAAGCGGCTCTACAACGGTCCGTTCGATGGTCATCACGACCGGCCGGTGACGCCCTGGTCGAAGCATGAGCTGGGCGAGGTGGCCGACGGCCACTACACGGTGCCGCTCGGCAAGGCGGCGATCCGCAGGGCAGGCTCGGCCCTCACCGTGCTCGCCTACGGCACCATGGTCTATGTCGCGCAGGCGGCTGTCGAAGAAACCGGCATCGATGCCGAGATCATCGACCTCAGGACCCTGCTGCCGCTTGATCTCGATACGATCGTCGCCTCGGTGAAAAAGACCGGGCGCTGCGTCATCGTGCATGAGGCGACGCTGACCTCGGGCTTCGGCGCCGAGCTGTCGGCGCTGGTGCAGGAAAACTGTTTCTATCACCTCGAAGCGCCGGTTGCTCGCGTTGCCGGCTGGGACACGCCCTATCCGCATGCGCAGGAGTGGGATTATTTTCCCGGTCCCGCCCGCGTTGGCCGTGCCTTGCTTGAAACCATGGGAGCCTGAGATGGGCGAACACATCATCAAGCTGCCCGATGTCGGCGAAGGCGTCGCCGAGGCCGAGCTGGTCGAATGGCACGTCAAGGTCGGCGATATCGTCCGCGAGGACACTGTGCTCGCCGCAGTCATGACCGACAAGGCGACGGTTGAAATCCCCTCGCCGGTTGATGGCGAGATCCTGTGGCTGGGCGCCGAGATCGGCGACACGGTGGCCATCGGCTCGCCCATCGTGCGGCTGAAGGTGGCGGGCGAGGGCAACGCCAAGCCGCAAGGCGCCGAAGCGGAAGCGGTGTCCGCTGAGCCTCCGGCAAAACTTCCGACGCCGAAGCCCGAGGCTGCTGCGCCGGTCGTGAAGACATCCCCAAAGAGCGACGAGCCCAAGGCGAAACCGGCAGCCTCACAGAAAAGCACGGCGCAGCCTTCCGTCTCCGGCGCGCCGCGGCTTCAAGGCGAAAGACCGCTGGCGTCGCCGGCCGTTCGTCTGCGGGCAAAAGAAGCCGGCATCGATCTCAGGCAGGTTGCCGGATCCGGTCCGGCCGGTCGCATCGGCCATGAGGACATCGAAGCGTTCCTGGCCCGCGGGCCGCAGGTCGCAAAGGCATCCGGCCTCGCCCGCAACGACGCTGTGCAGGATATCAAGGTGGTCGGCTTGCGGCGCAAGATCGCCGAGAAGATGTCGCTGTCCAAATCGCGCATTCCGCACATCACCTATGTCGAGGAGATCGACGTCACCGCACTGGAGGAATTGCGCGCGGCGCTCAACAAGGAGAAGCGTCCTGGCGTGGAGCGGCCGAAACTGACGCTGCTGCCGTTCCTGATGCGGGCGATGGTCAAGGCGATCGCGGACCAGCCCAATCTCAATTCCCTGTTCGACGACGAGGCCGGCATCGTCCATCAGCATGGCGGCATCCATATCGGCATCGCCGCACAGACGCCGTCGGGGCTGGTGGTTCCGGTGGTCAAGCACGCCGAGGCGCGCGACATCTGGGATTGCGGCGCCGAGGTCATCAGGCTGGCCGAGGCGGCCAAGTCCGGCACGGCAACACGCGACGAGCTGTCCGGCTCGACCATCACCATCACCTCGCTCGGCGCCATGGGCGGCGTGGCGACGACGCCGGTCATCAACCATCCGGAAGTGGCGATCGTCGGCGTCAACAAGATGATGGTGCGGCCGGTGTGGGACGGCACCCAGTTCATGCCGCGCAAGATGATGAACCTGTCGTCGAGCTTCGACCATCGGGTGATCGATGGGTGGGATGCGGCGGTGTTCATCCAGCGGATCAAGACGCTGCTGGAAACGCCGGCGCTGATTTTCGTGGATTGAGGGGATGAGAACGGTCGCAAGGGCTCCCTCACCCGGATTGCCAAAACCGAATTGCGAAGGGCAATTCGGGGCAATCCGACCTCTCCCCGAGGGGAGAGGAGGTCGCCGGCGTCTGTGCTCGCCTCTTCTCCCCACCGGGGAGAAGGTGGCCGCGAAGCGGCCGGATGAGGGGGCCTTCGCCACCAGAAAGAGCGTGCCATCATGAAAGAAATCTCCTGCAAGCTGCTCGTCATCGGCGCCGGGCCGGGCGGCTATGTCTGCGCCATCCGGGCCGGACAGCTCGGCGTCGATACGGTGATCGTCGAGGCCGGCAAGCCGGGCGGCACCTGCCTCAATGTCGGCTGCATCCCGTCCAAGGCGCTGATCCATGCGGCGGAGGAGTTCGAGAAGGTGTCGCACATGGCGGGCGGCAAGAGCCCGCTCGGCATTTCGGTCACCGCGCCGACGCTCGATCTTGCCCGGACCGTCGCCTGGAAGGACGGCATCGTCAGCCGGCTCAACAGTGGCGTCGCCGGCCTGCTCAAGAAGGCAGGCGTGAAAACCGTGCATGGCTGGGCGAGCTTTCGCGACGGCAAGACGGTCGCGGTCGAGACCGAGACGGGCGTGCAGGTGATCCGGGCCGAAACGATCGTCATCGCCTCCGGCTCGGCGCCGGTGGAGCTGCCGTTCCTGCCGTTTGGCGGTCGGGTGATTTCGTCAACCGAGGCACTGGCACTCAGCGACGTGCCGAAAAATCTCGCGGTCGTCGGTGGCGGCTATATTGGGCTGGAACTGGGCATGGCATTTGCCAAGATGGGCGCTGAGGTGACCGTGATCGAGGCCTTGCCGCGCGTGCTGGCGCAGTATGATGCCGAGCTGACCCGGCCGGTGGTCAAGCGGCTCACCGCGCTCGGCGTCGAGGTGATGCTGGGCGCCAAGGCCAAGGGGCTTTCAACCAAGGGTGACGCGTTGCTGGTCGAGACCTCGGACGGCAAGAGCGCCAAGGTCGCCGCCGAAAAAATCCTGGTCACGGTCGGGCGCAAGCCGGTGACCGAAGGCTGGGGGCTCGAGCAGATCGACCTCGACATGGCCGGCAAATTCATCCGCATCGACGACCAGTGCCGCACCTCGATGCGCGGCATCTTCGCCATTGGCGACGTCACCGGCGAGCCGATGCTGGCGCACCGGGCGATGGCGCAGGGCGAGATGGTCGCCGAGATCGTTGCCGGCCACAAGCGCAGCTGGGACAAGCGTTCGATACCCGCCGTTTGCTTCACCGATCCCGAACTGGTGACCGCTGGTCTTTCGCCGGAAGAAGCCAAGGCGCTCGGCGGCGAGATCAAGATCGGCATGTTCCCGTTCGCGGCCAACGGCCGGGCGATGACGAAGCTGGGCGAGGACGGCTTTGTCCGCGTCTTGGCCCGCGCCGACAACCATCTGGTGCTCGGCATCCAGGCGGTCGGGCAGGGTGTGTCGGAACTGGCGGCGGCGTTCGGGCTGGCGCTGGAGATGGGCGCGCGGCTGGAGGACATCGCCGGCACCATCCACGCGCATCCGACGCAGGGCGAGGGATTCCAGGAAGCAGCGCTGAAGGCGCTGGGACACGCGCTGCATATTTAATTCGCGATGGCGCAAAAGCGGTGATGCCGGCGGGACAGCGCCCCCCTCTGTTCTGCCGGACATCTCCCCTCAAGGGGGGAGATTGGCAGTTTCGGGCAACCTGCCTCTTCCAAAACTTTCAAAAATTGGCGAAATCTAAGATGACAGCCGATCTCCCCCCTAGAGGGGGAGATGCCCGGCAGGGCAGAGGGGGGGCACTGTCCCGCCCGCCTCTCCACAAGAGAGACACGCCGCTTCACCCCGCCAGCCGACTCACCATTTCGTGCTGGGCATAGGCGCGGCCAAAACGGTTGGCTAGAAACGCGTCCAGCGCGATGTCTTCCTGCTTGATGAAGCCGGTCGCCGGCAGGCTGCCGTCGGCCAGCATGTCGAGCACGGCGCAGATGCCGGACGCCGTGGTGATCTGGATGGCGCTGCGCACCACCTGGCCGATACGCTGGGAATAGACCTTGTTGGCGTAGGTCTCCTGCAGCAGGCGGCCGTTCTTGCGGCCGGAGACGGTGACGAAGACGATGACGACGTCCTGCAATGTCGCCGGCAGGGCGCTTTCAAAAATGTCCTTCAGCACGTCGCGGCGATGGCGCAGGCCGAGGTCGTTGAGCAGCGCCTTCATGATCGCGGCGTGGCCGGGGTAGCGAATGGTGCGGTAGTTGAGCGTGCGCACCTTGCCCTTCAGCGTCTCGGCCAGTGTGCCGAGGCCGCCGGAGGTGTTGAATGCCTCGTAGGTGACGCCGTCGAGCGAGAACTCCTCGCGCTCTTCCAGCGGCGGCACCTCGACCAGCTCGCCTTCGACGATCGCCTCGCAGGGCTCGCAATATTCGTTGATGACGCCGTCGGTGCTCCAGGTGAGATTGTAGTTCAGCGCGTTGGACGGGTATTGCGGCAGGGCGCCGACGCGCATGCGCACGCTTTCCAGCGAATCGAACCGGCTGGCGAGATCGTTGGCGACGATCGAGATGAAGCCCGGCGCCAGGCCGCATTGCGGAATGAAGGCGCTTCTGCCCGAACGCGCCAATTCCTTGACGCGGCGGGTCGAGACGACGTCCTCGGTCAGGTCGAGATAGTGCACGCCGGCACTGGCCGCCGCCTCGGCGATGCGGGTGGTCAGATGGAAGGGAGCGGCGCTGAGCACCGCGAATTTGCCGGCGAGTGCGGCTTCAAGCGTGCCGGACGCTTCGATGTCGAGCTCCAGCGTCGCAACCGTGGCCGGGACTTCGGCCGCTGCGAGCTGTGCTGCCGAGCGGTCGACGAGCGTGACCTGATAATCTCCCGTGGCGGCGAGCATCTCGGCAATGGTCGAGCCGATCTTGCCGGCGCCGACAACGACAATTTTCTTCATGACAAATCCCTCACTGGTTGTGAGCACAGATTCGCAGCTTGCCCGTCGAAAGGAAGCGTGGTTCTGTACGAAACGAACCCATTGATTGGTCAGTCCGCCGAGAAGAATCGTCGAAATGCTCAGCGATGCCGAACAGACCCTGCTTTCGCTGCTGCGCGAGAATGCGCGCGCCTCGACCGCCGAGCTGGCGCGGCGGCTTGGCGTCTCGCGGACAACCGTGCAGAGCCGGATCGAACGGCTGGAGCAGCGCGGCATCATATCAGGCTACGGCGTGCGGCTGGCGCCGGATTATGAGCAGGGGCTGGTGCGGGCGCATGTGCTGCTCACCGTGACGCCCAAGCTTGCCGACAAGGTGGTGCGCGGCCTGCGCGGTTTGGCGACGGTCAGGACGCTGCATTCGGTCAGCGGCAATTTCGACATGATCGTCATCGTCGATGCGCCATCAATCCGCGACCTCGACATGCTGCTCGATCAGATCGGCGCCATGGATGGAGTCGAGCGGACGCTGTCGTCGATCATCCTGTCGACGCGGATAGATAGGTGAGGGGACCTCTCAACCCAAGCTGGGCTTGAACAGCACCAGCCGTTTCGCCGGCTAATCCGTAGCCAGCGGAAAACGCACCACCACCGCAAGTCCCGGTCGGCAATCCTCGAGCGTGATCGATGCGCCGTGCAGATCGGCGATGGCCCGGACAAGGCTGAGCCCGAGGCCGCTGCCTGATGTCGAGCGGCTGTGGTCCAGCCGGTAGAGCCGCTGGAACACTTTCTCGCGCTCTGCCGCCGGAATGCCGGGACCGTTGTCGGCGACGCCCGCAACGACGCGTTCGTCCTGGCGCGCCACCGACAGCTTTATCGTCGTGCCCGATGGACAATGGCGCAACGCGTTCTCGACCAGATTGGCGAACATCTGCGTCAGCAGCTCGCGATCGCCATGGATCCGGTCCGTCGTTTCCTGTGGTTGCGCCAACGACAGCGACTTTCCGTCGTCCTCGGCAACATCGGCATAGATCTCGGCGATGGTTTGCAGCACCTCGCCCAGATCGACATCGGTGAACCGCGCCCGGCGGGCGCCGGCCTCGATCTGCGCGATGCGCAGCAGGGCATCGAAGGTCTCGTTGATCTGCAGGCTCTCGGCATGCGCCTCCGCCAGTTCAGCGGCGATTTTCCGGCCCGACAGGTTCTTTTCCGACGCGGTGTCGAGGATCATCTGCAACCGGTTGAGCGGCGTCTTCAGATCGTGGGCGATGTTGGCGCTGACCTGTTTCATGCCTTCGACCAGCGCCGACAGGCGGTCGAGCGCGGCATTGACCTGGCTGGAGACGATGTCGATGTCGTCGCCCTTGCCGGTCAGCGGAATGCGGGTGTCCAGCCGTCCATGCGAGACATCCACCATGGTGGCGGCGATGCCGTCGAGACGGCGCTGGACGCGCGAGGCGAGCAGGGCGCCGCCGGCGACCGCCAGCCCGGTGATGATCAGGGTTCCCCAGCCAAAGCTCATCAGCACGATCCTCTCCAGCTCCTCCGTCTCGGAAAGGCTGAAGGCGACGGTCAGCGTGTTGCCGCCGACCGGGCCGGAATAGGCGCGGTACTCGGCGCCGGGCGGCACGCCGGGCATTTCGGTGTCGAACATCGAGAAGCCGTCGGGAAGCCCTGCCGCGGTGAAGTTGCCGGCCAGGCGATTGCCCGTTGCGTCGGTCAACGAAAACAGCTGCTCCTTCTTGAGGCTGCGCAGGGAGTGGCTGCCGACGGTCTCAACCAGCTCCTTGAGATCGTTCTCGGCATAGGTCGCGGCGACGACCGCGTAGGTTTCCTTGATGGTGTCGTCGAGCCGCTCGGCAAGATCGGCGCTCATCATCTGGTAGACGATGGCGCCAGACAGGACGAAGGCCAGCACGAACAGGAAGGCGAAGGTCAGGGCAAGCCGGAATGGCGTGCTGCGCAGCAGGCGGGACCAGGTTCCGGTCATGGCGCGTGCAGGCTGTAGCCGGTGTTGCGGACGGTGTGGATGAGTTGGGTTTCGAAGGGCTTGTCGACCTTGGCCCGCAGCCGGCTGATATGGGTCTCGACGACGCTGGTCCTGGGATCGAAATGAAAATCCCAGACCCGCTCCAGAAGCATGGTGCGGGTGATGACGCGGCCTTCGCCGCGCATCAGCACTTCCAGCAAGCTGAACTCCCGCGGCTGCAGGTCGATTGGCTGGCCCCGCCTCGTGACGCGGCGCATGATCAGGTCCATTTCGAGGTCGGCGACCCGTAGGACGGTTTTCTGCTCCTGCGCCGCCGGCCGCCGGCCAAGCGCGTTGATGCGAGCGAGGAGTTCGGAAAAGGCGAAGGGCTTGACCAGATAGTCGTCCCCGCCGGCCTCGAGCCCCTCGACGCGGTCGTCGATGCCGCCGACGGAGGTGAGGAAGATCGCCGGCGTGCGCACGCCGGCGGCGCGCACCGCCTTGACCATCGACAGGCCGTCGAGACCGGGGATCATCCGATCGGCGACGATCACGTCGTATTTGCCCCGGGTCGCCGCGAACAGCCCGTCATGGCCGTTGCGCAGGAGATCGCAGACATGGCCGGCCTCGGTCAGTCCCCTGACGATATAGTCGGCCGTCCTGTGGTCGTCCTCGACGAGAAGCAGTCGCATGAAAGGTCCGGTCCGTTGCCGAGATGGACAGGCTATCACCGGCACGGGCTTGTTCCTAGGATGTCACGAAGGCGCAGGGATGGTGGCGCTAGAACGTTCACGATTGGCCGAAGCGGTGGGGTTTTCGGCAATTGTCAATGCTAGCGCATCCGCCCTGCACCTAGTCCAGGTCCAGCAACAGTTCATCGGCTTCGTCGGTTGTCCCCTTCAGGGTCATGTGCAGGACGAGCGCAATGATACAGCCGAGGAAGAGCAGGCTGGTGAAGATGGTGCCGAAGCCCAGGCCGCCATGCCTGGCCGATCGCGACAGCAGGTCACCGAAGGAGGCGCCGAGCGGCCGCGTCAGGATATAGGCGAGCCAGAAGGCCAGGATGCCGTCGAGATTGAGCAGCCAGTAGGCCAGCACGATGAGCGCGATGGCGCCGCCGAACAGCAGGCCTGTGGTGAGGTAGCCCATGTCGAAGCTTTCGGCGACGAGATCGCCGGCGGCGGTGCCGAGCGCGAAGGTCAAGAGGATCGCCAGCCAGTAGAAGATTTCGCGCCTGGTGGTGAAGATGGTGTGGATCGACAGCGTCCGTTCGCTGGCGTACCAGACCGCGAATGTCGCGGCGAGCGCAACCGAGAAGGCGATGGTCGTGGTCTGCAGGCGCACGCCGAAAGTGTCGACGAGATTGTCCGTCACCAGGGTGCCGACGATGCTGATCAGCACCACCGCCAGCCAGTAGGCCCACGGCACGTAACGCTTCTGCGCAAACTGCAGGACGAGGGCAGCGATCAGGATGCCGGTCATGATCAGCGAGGTGACGGTCAGCCCAAGCCCGATCGTGTCGGCAAAATAGTCCGCCGCGGTCTCGCCGGTGGTGACCGCCATCAACTTGATCACCCAGAAATCGAGAGTGACGTCGGGAACTCTGTTGTGGCTCGGTGGGGCGGGTTGTTGCCTGTTGGGCGCGAGCATGGCTGAAGTCCTGAGGTCGACGGTTGCGGCGGTGGCGATCCGCGCAGCGTAAGCAAACGAGTTCACGCCGGCCTGTCCGGCGGCATACAAATTCGTAAGAATGGACGTGGGCCGCGCAAAGTCCTTTACGAACGCCCGGCGCTGCGCCGATAGAGGGCGTGCGCCTTTCATCCGCCATCAATGTCATGCCCATTGCTCACGGGCACTCGTCAGTGCCCCAGGAAACACCAAATGACCTACGCTACCCTCAAGCCGGTTTCCCAGGCCTTCGACCAGCGCAAGCGCCTGATCTTCGTGCGGGTTGCGGCGGCGCTGGCGGTGTTGCTGCTGTTTCTCACCAAGCCGGGGCTGAGCGAGGGCTCCGACGGGCACGAAACGCTCGAATTCTTCGGCTTTTGCCTGGTGCTCGTCTGTGTCGTCGGGCGGCTGTGGAGCATTCTCTATGTCGGCGGCAAGAAGAACGAGGAACTGGTCTCGACGGGACCGTTCTCGACCACGCAGAACCCGCTCTATTTCTTCTCGACGGTCGGCGCGGTCGGCATTGGATTGCTCTACGGCTCGCTGATGACGGCCGTGGCGCTGGGCCTTGCCAGCTTTTTCATCTTTCGCGTCACGGCGCGCAAGGAAGCCGAATTTCTGCTCGGCAAGTTCGGCCCAGCCTATCTTGCCTACACCAAGAGCACGCCCCGGTTCTGGCCAAACCCGCTGCTCTACCGCGACGATGACGAACTGCAGTTCTCGACGCGGGCTTTGAAGCGCACGTTTTTCGACGGGCTCTATTTCCTCGCCATCTTCCCGGCCATCGAACTGGTCGAGCATTTCCGGGCGACCGGCATGCTGTTTCCGGCCTTCGTCACGCTCTACTGATCAGCTGGCTCTAGCTGCCGAGCGGATGCGGCATGTAGCCGACGAAGCCTGATATCTTCCAGCTTCCGCCGACCTTGCTGCAGAAATACAGCGTCTGCCATTTCAGCCGGTCGACGCTGCCGTCCGCCTTGGCGACCGAGCCGTCGAACTTCTTGTGCAGCACGGCGCGGTCGCCGTCGACGTCGATGTCTCGCATGTTGGTGACGCGAAACAGCGCCTCGCGCAGCGGCTCGGCGAATTTGGTCGCCGCCGTCTCTTTGGCCTGGCGCAGCCATTCGTCGCGATAGACTTCGAGCCTTGGAAACTGCAGCCGCCAGGCGTCGGCGTTGTGCAGGAAATGCGCATGCATGCCGAAGAAACTCTCGGCGACGAAATCGTCCTCGACCATGGCCCAGTCCTGGCCGATGAAGGCGTCGATGTCGCGCCGCACCAGCATTTCCCAGAGCGCGTGGCGATCGGCATCGCCTGATGGAAACGGGTTCTTGTCGTAGGTCATTGCTGCTGTCTCCGCTCTGGCAAATCCGTCTATGCGGTGCGGCTTCCAAGCCGCCCGTCAGCGCGTACGATGCAAGGGCTCTTGTAATAAAGCAACGCAGATTTCCAAGAATGTTGCTTTCCAACAAGGCCCCTATGAGGATCGGCCGGATCGGCGTAAATGTCGATCGAAGCGGGCGCTGCAATGGCACCCCGTCCTGTCATCAGAGGAGGCTTGTCCCTTGCCGAAACAGTGTTTTGGAACGTCGCATGTGCCGTTGTCGCCCGCCGTGCGGGCAGGCGATCTCGTCTATGTCTCGGGCCAGGTTCCCGTCGGCAGCGACGGCATCGTGGTCAAGGGCGGCATATCGGAACAGACCGAGCAGGTGCTCGCCAACGTCAAGGCCGCGCTGGCGCTGGCCGGCTGCACCATGGACGATGTGGTGAAGACCACCGTGTGGCTGGAAGACGCGCGCGATTTCGGCGCCTTCAACGCGGTCTATGCCAGGCACTTTCCGAAGAACCCGCCGGCCCGCACCACGGTCGAATCGCGGCTGATGATCGATATCAAGATCGAGGTCGAGGCGGTCGCCTATCGGCCTCTGTAAGCAAAGCAACGAGCGGAGGTTACTCCATGCAATTCGACCTCCTGCTGAAGGGCGGACGGCTGATCGATCCGGCCGCTGGCCTCGACGCGCTGCGCGATGTCGCCATCGCCAATGGCCGCGTTGCCGCGGTCGACGCCGATATCCCGGCGGACAGCGCCGCGCAGATCGTCGATGCCGGCGGCTGCATCGTCACGCCGGGCCTGGTCGACCTGCACAGCCACGTCTATTGGGGCGGCACGTCGCTTGGCGTCGATGCCGACCGGCTGGCCGCCAAGAGCGGCACCACCACCTTCATCGATGCCGGCAGTGCGGGCGCCGGCAATTTCCTCGGCTTCCGCCGCCATGTCATGGAGCGCTCGAAGGTTCGCATCCTGGCCTATGTCAACATTTCCTTTGCCGGCATTTTCGGCTTCTCGCAGACGGTGTCGGTCGGCGAGTGCAGCGATCTCAGGCTCTGCGAACCGCGCGAGGTTGTGGCTGCGGTGCGCGAGCACCGCGATGTCGTGGTCGGCGTAAAGGTTCGCTCGGGCAAGCATGCCGGCGGCACCAGCGGCATCGCGCCGGTGGATCTGGCGCTGGAGGCCGCCGACCAGGCCGGCCTGCCGCTGATGGCGCATATCGACGAACCGCCGCCCGGCCGCTCGGAAGTGCTGCCGCGCCTGCGCAAGGGCGACATTCTCACCCATTGCTTCCGGCCTTTCCCGAATGCGCCGGTGTTCGCTTCCGGCGCGGTGCGGCCCGACATGCGGCTGGCGCGCGAGCGCGGCGTCATCTTCGACATCGGCCACGGCATGGGCTCGTTCGATTTCGCCGTCGCCCGCGCCATGCTCGAAGAAGGGCTGGCGCCCGACGTGATCTCGAGCGACGTGCATCTCTACTGCGTCGACGGTCCCGCCTTCGACATCCTCGTCTGCATGTCGAAGCTCCTGGCGCTCGGCATGCCGCTGGTCGAGGTCCTGCGCGCCGCCACGCAAGCGCCGGCGCAGGCGATCGCGCGGCCTGACCTGGGCACACTGGCCGTCGGCACGGTCGGCGACGTCGCCGTGCTCCGTCAGCGCCCGGGCCGCTTCACCTTCGTCGACGCGGTCGGCGCGTCATTGGTCGCCGATCAGAGACTGGTGTGCGAAGGCATCGTTATCGGCGGCACCTGGTGGCCGAACGAAGCGGTCAACGATGTCAGCGAGACTGAGCGGTTTGTGGCGCATGCCGCGCATACCCATGTCGAGGTTGCGGCGAGGCACTTTGGGCATCGGCACGACTAGCTGATCTCGCCAGCTTGTGCCTGTCTTGGGACTGTGCGCTTGGCGAATGGCTTCCCCCACTCCGTCGCTGCTTCGCAGCGCCACCTCTCCCCCCTCCGGAGCGAGAGGAAGGAGCCAAGGGCGGCGAACTCGCGCCTTCCTCTCCCTCGCCGATCTGTGTGGCGCCCTTCCTCTACCCCGTCGATCGGGGGAGAGGTGGCGAGCGAAGCTCGACGGAGTGGGGGTCGACTTTACCCGGCGTTGCTCACCGCCCCGTAAACCGGCGTCTCAATGCCTTCCATCCGCGCCTTGATCTGCAGCGCCACATATTTCGAATAGAAGCGCGACAGCGCCAGATTGCCGCCGTGGAACCAGAGCGCTTCCTGGGCGGTCGGCTTCCACATATTGCGCAGCTCGCCTTGCCAGGGGCCGGGGTCGCCCTTGACGCCGGAGCCAAGGCCCCAGCACGGGCCGACCTTGTCGGCGACTTCGCGCGAAACGATCGCGGCGACATTCTCGTTCATCGACTGATAGCCGGTGCAGGCGATGATGGCGTCGGCGGCGAGTTCACTGCCGTCCTCGAACAGGATGCCGCTCGGGGTCAGCGACTTGATGGCGACGCCGCTGCGGATGCCGATCTTGCCGTCGATGATCAGGTCGGAGGCGCCGACATCGATGTAGTAGCCGGAGCCGGTGCGGTAGGCCTTCATCAGAAGGCCGGTCTCGTCGTCGCCGAAATCGATGGCGAAGCCGGCGGCGCGCAAGCGGTCGTAGAAGGCCGCGTCGCGCGCCTTGATCACCTCGTAAAGCGCCTGCTGGCCCTTGGGCACCAGCGCGAACGGCGTCGAGGCGACGATCATGTCGGCCTTCTCGGTGGTGATGCCGCGCGACAGTGCGTCTTCCGAGAAGATCTCGAAGCCGACTTCCATCAGCGTGTCCGACTTGACCACTGTCGTCGGCGAACGCTGGATCATGGTGACCTCGGCGCCGCTCTCCCAGAGGTCGACGCAGACATCGTGGCCGGAGCTTGCAGCGCCAATGACGGCGACTTTCCTGCCGCGGAATTTGTCGCCGCTGGCATACTGGCTGGAGTGCAGCAGCTCGCCCTTGAACCGGCCGGCGCCCGGCAGATCGATCCGCCGCGGCGGGCCGTAGGCGCCGGTGGCGAAGACGATGTGCTTGGGCTTCAGCGTGATCTGCCGGCCGACGCGGTCGACGACCACGGTCCAGACTTTTTCGGCCTCGTCATAGCTGGCGCTGAGGCATTTGGTGGCGACCCAGTAGTTGAGCTCCATGACGCGCGTATACATTTCCAGCCAGTCGCCCATCTTGTCCTTGGGCGTGAACACCGGCCAGTTTTCGGGGAAGGGAATGTAGGGCAGATGGTCGTACCAGACCGGATCGTGCAGCACGAGCGTGCGGTAGCGGTTGCGCCATGAGTCACCCGGCCTGGCATTCTTCTCGATGACGATGGCCGGCACGCCGAGCTGGCGCAGTCGCGCCCCCAGCATGATGCCGCCCTGGCCGCCGCCGATGACCAGGCAATAGGGCTGTTCATCAGTGCCGAGTTCGCGCGCGAGACGCGCGAACTCGGCAC
>NZ_RZRW01000481.1:0-4337 GCF_003998745.1 Mesorhizobium sp. M7A.F.Ca.US.014.04.1.1
GGTGTCCGCCGATCCTCGAATGGTGAGGGAAATCGGTAAGGTAACTGGAGCCAACCCCTCCAGTCGGTCTAGCGGCCAACCGCCAGCCCGAGGACACCTTGAAGCAACGACGGTGCGGGCCTTTCTGGTGTTCTGCCGGTTGTCCAAAAACCGGGGTTACTGAAGAGGCACACCTTCATTGCCGGCAGTGCGGACGGGTCTCCCATCCAAGCCAAGGCAGACAAAGCGAACCGAGGCCGGGCAAGGCCAAGGTTCACCGCCGCGAGACGGCGCTTCATGGTTCCGGGGTCTCCACCGGCTGGTTCCATGGATTTCCGTCCCGCCTTTGTCCACCGCGAGTTCGCGAGGCCGACAGCCCGCGTCCCGCAGCCTTATTGCGCGCCGAAAGGCGCTGATGGAGAGACCCCGATGGCCACCCAGCGCATCCTTGACTTCCTCGCCACCCGACGTCCGACCGGCCCCTGCCTCGTCGTCGACCTCGATGTCGTGCGCGACAATTTCCGCGCCTTCGAGAAGGCGCTGCCCGATTCCAGGATCTACTATGCGGTGAAAGCAAACCCGGCGCCGGAAATCCTGCGCCTGCTTGCTGCGATGGGCTCGTCCTTCGACACCGCTTCCGTTGCCGAAGTCGAGATGGCGATGGACGCTGGTGCACCGGCGGACCGCATCTCCTTCGGCAACACCATCAAGAAGGAGCGTGACATCGCACGCGCCTACCAGCTCGGCATCCGCCTGTTCGCCGTCGATTGCGTCGAAGAGGTCGAGAAGATCGCCCGCGTCGCGCCCGGTGCGCGCGTGTTCTGCCGCGTGCTGACCGATGGCGAGGGCGCCGAGTGGCCGCTGTCGCGCAAGTTCGGCTGCGTGCCGGCGATGGCCGTCGACGTGCTGCGCCATGCCAAGGGGCTCGGCCTCGACGCCTATGGCGTGTCGTTCCATGTCGGCTCGCAGCAGACCGACCTGACCGCCTGGGACCGCGCGCTGGCCGACGCCAAGGTGGTGTTCGCGACGCTCGCCGAGGAAGGCATCGTCTTGAAGATGGTCAATATGGGCGGTGGTTTCCCGACGCGCTATCTGCGTGACGTGCCGGCCGCCCAGGCCTATGGCCAGGCGATCTTCTCGGCGCTGCGCAAGCATTTCGGCAATGCCATTCCGGAGACCATCATCGAGCCGGGCCGTGGCATGGTCGGCAATGCCGGCGTCATCAAGTCGGAAGTCGTGCTGATCTCGAAGAAGGCCGCCAACGACAATGTGCGCTGGGTGTTCCTCGACATCGGCAAGTTCGGCGGCCTGGCCGAGACGATGGACGAGGCGATCCGCTACCCGATCGTCACCGCGCATGACGGCACGGAGACCGCACCTTGCGTGCTCGCCGGCCCGACCTGCGATTCGGCCGACGTGATGTACGAGAAGACGCCCTATCTGCTGCCTTTGTCGCTGACCATCGGCGACGAGGTGCTGATCGAAGGCACCGGCGCCTACACGACCACCTACTCGGCGGTCGCCTTCAACGGCTTCGAGCCTCTCCGATCCTACGTGATCTGACGGCGCTTGCTCAGCGCATTTTCGAACGGCGAACCGGACACAACTTCGCCTGAAAATGCGCTGAGAGAGCCGATCAGATCATCCCAGGTGGGCGACTTTCGTCCACCCGGGCTCGCCTGTGGAACAGATCTCCGCTCGCCAGGGATTACGGAAATGGAAATGCCAGTTGAAATTGGGGGCCACGCACCGGCCTTTGTGATGGTTGCCGAAACCGCCGCCGATGTTGCGGCGCGCGAGGCGTTGCTCGATCGGGCGATGGGGCCGAAGCGCAGGAAAAAGTCGTCGGAGAAGCTGCGGCGTGGCCGGCGGCCCTCGGAAGGCCTGGTCTTCGTCGCCCGCGATGGCTCGGGCGGCGTCGCCGGCACCGTGCGGCTGTGGGACGTCAGGCTGGGCGAGGGCGGTGCGGCTGCGCTGCTGCTTGGCCCGCTTGCCGTCGATCCGTCGCTCAAGAACGCCGGCATCGGCTCGGCCCTGATGCGCCATGCCATCGCCGAGGCGGCACGTCTTGGCCATGCCGCGATCCTTCTGGTCGGCGATGCGCCCTATTACGCGCGCTTCGGCTTCTCGGCCGAGAAGACCGGTTCGCTTGCCATGCCGGGACCCTATGAGCGGCACCGCCTGCTGGCGCTGGAACTGGTGGAAGGCGCGCTTGACGGCGTGCACGGCACGCTGAGGGCGGCCGGCCGCAAGCTGAAGGCGCAGGAATTGATATCGGCGGCCTGAGATACGAAGCCGCCAGCATTTCATGCAAAAACGCCGCCCGAAAAGGCGGCGTTTTTTCGCGATTGGTGGGCGCCACCTTGGGCGCCTGCATGCCTTCAGCCGATCAGCTGGCTGAGCGCCATGGCAACGGTCATGTCGCCTTCGACCTTTATCTTGCCGGTCATGAACGCCATTGTCGGGTTCAGGTCGCCAGCGATCAGCGAATCGAGATCGTCGAGCGAGAGCTTGATGGTGCAGTCGGTGGGTGCATCGGTGTTCGAGACGGTTGCGCCGTCGATGACGATGACGCCGTCGCTGCCGGTGTCGAATTTCACGGAACGATCGAACCCGCTGCTGGCCACGCGCGACTTGATCTTCTCGGCAATCTCCTGAACGCTCACGCTGTTCTCCTTGTCTGGTTGCATCTGTCTCGCAACGGCGCTTCGATCCAGCCGAAGCCCGTGCCGCGGTTTCGCGATCACGGTCGCTGCCGCATATAGCTTTGCGTTGACGTTTACGTCAACGCGAATTCAGGCGGTTGGTTCCTGCCGTTGCGGCAGGCGAGCCTGGAGGAGGCCGGAAATGCGAGCCCGGCAACTCAGTGTTCCTTGAACGCCTTGGTCATTTCGCTCGCCGTCTCGCTTTTCTTGCGGCGCAGCCAGTTGTCGCGGATTTCGTCCTTCGACAGGAAATTGACCTGGTCGATCAGAACCTCATGCACCAAAGGCGCCCCGACACGCGTGTTGACGGTATCGCGGATGGCGGCGCGGAAGGCATCGAGATCGATCGTCGCCTTGTTGGTGAAGTCGATCTGCGGATTGGAATAGAGGTAGGAATAGACCTGGTCGGTGATCAGCGCTTCGGCCGGAATGGACAGTTTCTTGATCTGCTCGGGTTCGACCGTGTAGACAAGCTTGGTCAGGAAATAGCCGCCGATCTCGGAATCGCGGATCAGCGGCACCGAAATGATGTCGGTCTTGACGTAGTCGAGGCCGCCCAGCATCGGCTTCGGCGTTTCGCCGACACCGCGCTCGCCGGCCGCCTGGAAAGAATAGAACACGGCGCCCAGCGTTGCGGCGCAGATCCAGACGGCGATGGCGATGACCTTGATCATCGGGCCTTGTCAGTCCCTTGGTCAGTCCCTTGCAATGGCAACGCGGCACGGCGCCGTTGCCGAGGCAGGATCTCCGATGTGTCGCCTGTGTTCGCCATCACGCCTTTATCCAGCCGAACTCGCCGGCGGAATAGGTGCCGTCGGTCTCGGCGCGCTGGATGGCGTGCCGCAGCAGGCTGGCGACTTCGTTGACCGCGCTGAGATGCGCCAGGATCGCCGCTTCGTTCTTCGCCAGCTTCTGGCGCAGCCGGGTCAGGCCCTCGCGGTGCTGCTCGAGGAATTCGGCTTCGCTGCCGCCCTTCATGGCGCGGGTCAACTCGTAGAGGTAGCGGCTCTTGCGGGCGTTCGATGCCTTGAGATCATAGTTGGTGGCGTTGCGGATGCCTGCCGTCTCTTCCTCGACCACTTCCTCGATGCGGCCGATGATGGCGGCGAGGTTGCCGGGCCGCGCGAACGGGATCGGCGCTTCCGACGTGGTCGTGCGTGCTGGCAGGTTGGGGGTGGATTCCGAAAAGTCGGCCATGGCGTTTCCCAGTTTAGATCTTGATATTTGTTTTTATGGTCGTCTCGTCACCGGTCATCGATCCCGCAGCCTTGCGCTGCAATTGATGGACCAGCGAGGTCGACAGGCTGTTTTGCTGGTCGACCTCGGTCTTTTCCGGCCCGCCCGAAACCGGACCGACGGGCACGACGCGCTTGCCTTCGAGATAGTGGTCGGCGAGCATCGATTTGGCGATGCCGATGCCGCCGCGTTCGGCCATTACGTCCGCCACCCGCTCGGCAAGCTGCGATTTCCACATGTCGCCGGCCAGGCCCTTGCCGTAGACGCCCTCGGTGTCCTTGGGCAGCATGTTCTGGATGAAGGTCTGCAGCACCATCGCCTCGAACTTCTTGAATTTCTTGGCCGGGTCGGTTGCGGCGGCGGCCTTGTCGGCGGTGGCGCGCGACAGGATCGAGCCGGCATCGACGGAAGCGGCGG
>NZ_RZRW01000482.1:0-4315 GCF_003998745.1 Mesorhizobium sp. M7A.F.Ca.US.014.04.1.1
CCCCACCTTCCCGCCGACCCTGCCGCTGCTGGCGCTCGACCGGATCATGGCCAACCGGCATGGCATGATTGCCGCCATCGACGCGCATGACACGCCGCTTTCACGCGTTGCCTCCGACCACCTGCCGCTGACAGCTTTCGTGCGCCTGGAGCGGGTGGACGATAACGCCTTGATGTCTCCCGCGTCGCAAAGAGTGTAAAATTAGTCGGAACGCCCAGTTCTTCCGCGAGTTACCATGTCTTGAACGTGTAGGAGGACGAGATGAAGAAGTTGATTCTGGCTTCCCTGTTGGCATTGGCCGCGACAGCGGCGATCACTGCGCCGACGCGAGCGGCAAGCGTGACCATCCAGTCCGACGACGATCGATATTTGCCGGACGACGATTCCGACAGTGGGATCGTTATTCGCCGTCACCACCGGGATCGCTATTACGACAATCAGTATGATGGCGACCGGAACGTTCAGTATGACGATGGCGAATACCGGTACGGCGAATATCGCCGCCACCACAGGCATCATCGCTGCCATATCGAACTGGTCAAGCACTGGCGCCACCACCACAGGGTGATCGAAGAGGTTCGCGTCTGCGGCTGATCCCGATCCGTACCAACCAGCCGGCGAAAGCCGGCCGGTTGGTCGCGTATTGGGGGGCGAGAGATGCCGCCATGGACCAGTTGGAAACGCCTTGCAGACGACTGACGCGCGGCGCGGTTCGCGCAGCTGGATTACCTGGCTGATCTTGTCGCGATTGCGCTTGGCCCGGTAACTCACTCTCCACCATCCTCGTCAAGCCGCAGATCACCGGCGCGCTTCCCAGGGCATGGCAATCGGCTAGCCGATCCCACCATGGACCGGTCGTTGCCCGACCCGTGTTCGGGTTGGGCTTGCTCTTCGCATTTGGTGCCTCTGGACACAGCCGTGGAAGGCTGAAAAATGTGGAGCGCAACTCGGCTTTTGGAGTTGAACCGGAACACCAGGAGGATGGCGCTGAAATTGGAAGATATTGCCGGCCATCCGGCGTTGCATCGCTACGTTCAGGAACAGTCCCTGGCGCTGATCCGAATCTATGAGGAGAGCCCTCGCCTGGCTTCCATTTTCGCCACGCAGCAGCGTTGGCTAATGGGTCATGTCGGCCTCGCCATGCATTTCAGGCGCGATCCGCACGACCGCCGCAAGGAACTGACGGTATCGCGGTTCATCGAGTTCGTGCACCAGCATGCGGTCGCCAGCCGCAACACGGCGGACGCTTTCATCAAGGAGATGCTGCACTACCACATCGCCGAGTATGTGTCGGGTGGCGACGGCCGTACGCACCCTTTGCAGCCGACGGCGGCAACCGTGCAGACCTTTACCGGCTGGGTCCTTGCCCATCTGCGGACGCTGGATCGCCTCGACGGCGCTGACCGCTTGGCCAGGTTCCTCGAACACCCCGAGATGGTTGCCGGGCTGCAGCCTCTGGTGGCGGACGGCCTGCTTGCCTCCAAGCCGGTGCGCGAACCCAACCAGACCTTTTCGCTGTTCATCTGGCTCAACAATGGCGGCATCGTCATGGACTGGCTGATGTCGGGCATCGACCCCGATCACGCCGGCCTGGACCAGATTCCGACCAGCGTGGTTTCGATCGGAGATTTCGCCAAATGGCTCAAGCTCTCGCGGACCCATCTGGCCCGCAAGCTGCGCGCTGCCGAGAATCTCGGCAGCATCGGCTGGCTCGGCCAGCGCGGCCATTCGGTGATGTGGGTGTCGAATACATTCTACCAGGAATACATGACAGTCCAGGCGGCCAAACTGGCCATCGTCGACACCGCTTTCAATGCCTGTTTTCCGCCGGCTGGAAGCTGATCGGTGCGGCATCCCCGTAACGGGGATGCCTTTCAATGCGGGCGATCAAAATCCCGAAGTTCTCAGTCGATGTCGAACGACACGCCCTGGGCGAGCGGCAGCGCCTTGGAATAGTTCACCGTGTTGGTGGCGCGCCGCATATAGGCCTTCCATGCGTCGGAGCCGCTCTCGCGGCCGCCGCCGGTTTCCTTTTCGCCGCCAAAGGCACCGCCGATCTCGGCGCCCGACGTACCGATGTTGACATTGGCAATGCCGCAATCCGATCCGTCGACACCCAGGAAACGCTCGGATTCCTGCAGGTCGCGGGTGAAGATCGACGACGACAGGCCTGCGCCCACGGCATTGTGCTCGTCGAGCACGGCGTCGAAATCCGAATATTTCATCACATAGAGGATCGGCGCGAAGGTCTCTTCCGTGACAGGGGCCACCTGCTTGGGCATCTCGACCAGCGCCGGGTGCACGTAATAGGCATCCGGGTGCCCGTTCTCGACCCGCGTGCCGCCGGTCACCTTGCCGCCATGGGCGGCGGCTTCCTTCAGCGCCTTCTGCATGGCCTCGTATGCCGCCTTGTCGATCAGTGGCCCGACCAGCGAGGAGGTCTCCAGCGGATTGCCGACAGACACACTCTCGTAAGCCTTCTTGAGGCGCGGAACCAGGGCGTCGTAGACGCTGTCATGCACGAACAGGCGCCGCAGCGTCGTGCAGCGCTGGCCGGCCGTGCCCATCGCTCCAAAGGCAATCGCGCGCAGCGCCATGTCGAGATCGGCGCTCGGGCAGACGATGCCGGCATTGTTGCCACCGAGTTCGAGCACTGCGCGGGCAAAGCGCTTGGCCAGCCGCGGGCCGACGTCGCGGCCCATGCGGGTCGAGCCGGTCGCCGAAACCAACGGCACTTTGGGGTGATCGACCAGGATCTCGCCGACGGCGCGGTCGCCGATCAGCACCGGCGCCAGGCCATCAGGTGCGTCCGCGCCGAAGCGCTTGACCGCACGCTTGAAGATGGCCTCGCAGGCAAGTGCGGTCAGCGGCGTCTTTTCCGACGGCTTCCACACCACCGCGTCGCCGCAGACCAGCGCCAGGGCGGCATTCCAGGACCACACCGCGACCGGGAAATTGAAGGCGGAAATGACGCCGACGACGCCGAGCGGATGCCAGGTTTCCATCATCCGATGGCCCGGGCGCTCGGTGGCGATGGTCAGGCCGTACAATTGCCGGGAGAGGCCTACGGCGAAATCGCAGATGTCGATCATCTCCTGCACTTCGCCGAGCCCCTCGGACGGGATCTTGCCGACCTCGATCGACACCAGCCGGCCAAGCTCGGCCTTGTGCGCGCGCAGTTCCTCGCCGAGCAGCCGCACCAGTTCGCCACGCCGCGGGCCCGGCACCATGCGCCAGGCCTGGAAGGCCTTGTGCGCGGCATCGATCACCTTGGCCGCGTCAGCCGGCGAGATCGTCTTCAGCGCCGCGATCTGCTCGCCCGTCACCGGGCTGCGCACGATCAGGTCGCCGCCGACGAGCGCTTCCTTGGCCACGCCCAGTTTCGCCAGCAGTTCGGTCGTTTCCTTGCCTATCGTCATTCTTGTCCCTTTCAGATCCCGTCGCCATCATATGGCGCTGGGTTAAGCCTTCGCCGTGTCGCCCGTGTGCCGAAAGGCACTTCAGGCGCAGTCATGGCGTGGCATTACTCGTTTCAGGGGAAAATCGCCACCCCGGCATGGTCCAAGCCCAAACTACACGATTGAGCCAGATGGGGAGGTGACGCTCAGTTTGCCTTTTTCGCCGGCGGGCGCACCGCACCGTCCTTGATCAACCGGTCGATATGCATGCGGATATGGGCAGCCTCTGCCGCCGTGTTCGCAAGCGCTATGGCGCGGTCGAAGGCGACGCGCGCCTCGTCGCCCCGGTCGAGCTGCATCAAGAGGCCCCCCTTGAGCCCGAAAAAGTGGAAATAGCCGGAAAGCCGTTCTTCCAGCGGCTCGATCATGGCCAGCGCCTCCCCCGGTCCACGCACCTTCGAGACCGCGACGGCCCGGTTGAGCGTGACCACCGGCGACGGCTGCATCTGCTCCAGCAAGCGGTAGAGCAGGTCGATCTCGTTCCAGTCCGTATCCTCGGCCTTTTCGGCCCGCGCATGCAGCGCGGCAATCGCCGCCTGCACCTGGTAAGGGCCGGGCTTGCGATGGCGCAGCGCCTTGTCGACCAGTGCCAGCCCCTCATCGATCATCTTGCGGCTCCACAGGCTGCGATCCTGGTCTTCGAGCAGCACGATCTCGCCGCTCTCGTCGAAACGGGCCGGTGCGCGCGCATGCTGCAGAAGCAACAGCGCCGTCAGCCCCATGATCTCCGGCTCCGTCTGGAACAGCCGCAGCAACAGCCGTGCCAGCCGGATCGCCTCCTCGCACAGCGGCGCGCGGGCCGGCGCCTCGCCGCTGTTGGTCGAATAGGCCTCGTTGAAGACCAGGTAGACCATGCC
>NZ_RZRW01000483.1:0-4302 GCF_003998745.1 Mesorhizobium sp. M7A.F.Ca.US.014.04.1.1
GGTGTAGACGACGCCGAACAGGAAGTCGTTCCAGATGCCGGTCACCTGCAGGATGATGGCGACGACGAAGATCGGCAGCGACATCGGCAGCATGATGCGCAGGAAGATGCCCCAGAAGCCGGCACCGTCGACACGTGCCGCCCGGAACAGCTCCTCCGGCATCGAGGAGAAATAATTGCGGAACAGCAGCGTCAGGATCGGCATGCCGAAAATGGAATGGACGATCACCAGCCCGCTGAGGCTGCCATAGAGGCCGATCTCGCGCAGGATGATGACGATCGGATAGATCATCACCTGGTAGGGAATGAAGGCGCCGACGATCAGGATGATGAAGAACGTATCGGCGCCCTTGAAGCGCCAATTGGCCAGTGCATAACCGTTCACCGAGGCGATGGCGATCGACAGCAGCACTGACGGCACGGTGATGCGCACCGAATTCCAGAAGCCGCGCGAGAGCCCGTCGCAGTTAAGGCCGGTGCAGGCAGTCGACCACGCTTTGACCCACGGTTCGAAAGTGATCTCGAGCGGCGGTGAGAAGATGTTGCCGAGCCGGATCTCCGGCATGCCCTTGAGCGAGGTGACGACCATGACGTAGAGCGGCAAGAGGTAGTAGACCGCCATGACGAACAATGTGCCGTATAGGAAGACGTTGCGGCGCGAAATCACGCGGCGCGGCTTCGGGCCGTAGGGATCGGTGATGCCCTGGCGCGCGCCGGCGGCGGTGCTTGCTTGAGCGGTGATGTCTGCCATGCTCATTTGCGCCGCCCGAACTCGAGATAGGCCCAGGGCACGATGACGATCACCACCGAGAGCAGCATCATGGTCGAGGCAGCAAAGCCCTGGCCGAGGTTCTGGGCGAAGAACATATAGTCGTAGACGTATTTGGCCGGCACTTCGGAGGCGATGCCTGGGCCGCCGCTGGTCTGGGCCACGACGAGGTCATAGACCTTGACGATGCCGGCAGCGATGATGACGAGCGTGGTGATGAAGACCGGCCGCATCATCGGGATGACGATGAACAGATAGGTCTTCCACATCGGGATCCCATCCACCCGCGCCGCCTTCCAGATGTCCTCGTCAATGCCGCGCAGGCCAGCCAGCATCAGGCACATGATGAGCCCTGTGCCTTGCCACAGCGCCGCGATCGATATGCCGTAGATGACGATGCTGGAATTGTAGAGCGGGTCGAAGCTGAAGCTCGTCCAGCCTAAGTCACGGACCACATGCTGGATGCCGAAATCCGGATTGAGCAGCCACTGCCAGACCAGGCCGGTGACGATGAAGGAGAGCGCGAAAGGATAGAGGAAGATGGTGCGCAACGTGTCCTCGAAGCGGATCTTCTGATCGAGCAGTGCTGCAAGCAGGAAGCCGATGACCAGCGAGAACACCAGCGAGATCGCGCCGTAGATCAGCAGGTTCTCGATCGAGATCAGCCAGCGCGGCGTCGCCCACAGCCGGTAATATTGGTCGAGCCCGACGAAATTCAGCCGCGGCAAGAGCTTCGAATTGGTGAAGGAATAGAGCACCGTCCAAACGGTGCCGCCGACGAAAACCACCATGGCGGTGAGGATCATCGGGATCGAGGCGACCTTCGCATTGAGGTTGCGGAACAGAAGGTTGGGGCGTTCGCTCTTGCTCATCTCGTCAGCCGGCTGGGTAAGGGCGGTGCATTCCCGGCCCTGCATTCGCAAGGCCGGGAGCGAGGTGGCTTGCCGCCAGCGTCAGTCCGCCGAAGCGATGAGGTCGGCGAAGCGCTTCTGTGCGTCTTCGACGGTCAATTCCGGCTTGGCGAAGAATTCGGCGAAAAGGTCTTCCTTCTGCTTCTGGGTGTCCTGCGAAAGCAGTTGGTCCGTCCATGGAATGACGGCGCCCTTGGCGAGGATGGCGAGGCCTTTCTTCATGCAGTCGTTCGCCGCGTTGAGATCGACGTCGCCGCGCACCGGCAGGGAACCCTTCTTCAGATTGAAGGCAACCTGCGTCTTGGGATCGAGCAGCGTCTCGGCCAGCACCTCCTGCGCCTTGCTCTTGTCGGCATCCTTGAGCAGCGGGAAGTAGAAGGCGTCGCCGCCCGTGGCTATGACCTCGTTCAGCCCAAGGCCCGGCAGGCAGGTATAGTCCTTGCCGGCGGTCTTGCCGGCAACCTGGAACTCGCCCTGTGCCCAGTCGCCCATGATCTGGCCACCCGCCTTGCCGGTGATGACCAGGTTGGTCGCCTGGTTCCAGTCCTGCACATTGGTGTCCTTCGCCATCTTGCGGGCATCGTCCGCGGCCTTGAAGACCTTGGCGACTTCGGGCCCGGCGGCGAACTTGGCATCCTTGTCCTTGTAGACCTTGAGGAACGTGTCCGTGCCGCCCACAGCCGCAAGCAGCACGTCGAAGGCACCGGAGGATTGCCAGGCTTGCCCGCCGACGGCGAGCGGGATGATGCCGGCCTTCTCCAGTGCCGGCGCTGCCGCCACGAATTCATTCCAGTCCTTCGGCAACGGCACGCCGGCCTTCGCGAAGGCTTCGTTGGACAGCCACAGCCACTGCCAGGAATGGATGTTGACGGGCACGCAATAGATCTTGCCGTCGATGGTGCAGCCGTCGAGCAGGCTCTTCGGCCGCACGACATCAGTCCACTTGCCCTTGGTGGCGACGTCGGTGAGGTCGCGCATCAGGCCGGCCTGCACCAACTCTTCCGCCTGCCGGCCGTGGTTGAACTGCGTGGCGCCCATCGGATCGCCACCGGTGATGCGGCTGATCATGATCGGCCGCGCCGTGCCGCCGGAGCCGGCAATGGCGCCGTCCACCCAGTGGTTGCCGGTCGCATCGAATGCCTTGGCAAGTTCCGCAACCGCCGCGGCCTCGCCGCCTGAAGTCCACCAATGGGTGACTTCCAGGTCCGTCGCGGCCGCCTGGCCGGCAAATTGCAGTGCAGCCGTCGCCGCCAGGGCAGCGGTCAAAAATCTGTATCGCATTTCGGCTCCTCCCAGAATCTGAAACGTTACAGATTTTCGATACGGCAATTGCGCGGGCTGTGCAACCCATCAACGAAGCGCCCTCGATATTTTTTCGGGCCGCGAACAAATCCGCCTGAATGATCGCGCTTCTCATGCACTGCAGCATGGTTTGCTGCGGCGCAAACACCGAAATGCCGCCTGATACGGGCAAAAGGCGGCGGCAGGGCGATTTCTCCTGGAATCCCAATGCGTTTCGCAAAAAGAACCATCCACCTCGTGACGAGGACATACATCTCGATACTGGCAATCTGTAACGTTTCAGTATATTGACGCTTTGCCGGGGCTGGGACGCATATCGTATCGCTATGACGGCGATTGCCGACATGGCCCGCGGCTGCTATGCGCCTGACGGGCGGGACGAATGGACAGACAGCGTACGGACAAGAACGGGGAGAACTCGGCACAGGGACGGCCGACGTTGAAGACGCTTGCCTTCATGACCGGGCTCGGCGTCACCACCGTGTCACGCGCCTTGAAGGATGCCCCGGAAATCGGCGCCGAAACCAGGCGCCGCGTCCAACTCGTCGCCAAGCAGATCGGCTACCGGCCGAACCGCGCCGGCGTGCGTCTGCGCACCGGCAGGACCAATGTCATCAGCCTCGTGCTCAACACCGACCGCGAGATCATGAGCTTCGTCTCGGACATCATCTACGGCGTTTCGGAAGTGCTCGCCGAAACGCCCTATCACCTGATCGTCACGCCTTATTCCCGCTCGCAGGATCCGATGGAGCCGATCCGCTATCTCGTCGAGACCGGCTCGGCCGATGGCGTCATCATCTCGCGCACCCAACCGAACGATCCACGCGCCCGCTACATGCTCGAGCACGGCATGCCCTTTGCCACGCATGGCCGCACCGACATGGGCCTGGTCCACCCCTACCATGACTTCGACAACCATGTATTCGCGATGGAAGCCGTGCGCCGCCTGGCGAGCATGGGCAGGCGCAAGCTGGCGCTTCTGTCGCCGCCACCCGGGCTGACCTATTATGGCCACACGCTGAACGGCTTTGCCGATGCGCTGAGCGAGGTCGGCGCCAGCGAAATTCCGTTCAACACCGTTTCCATCGATCACACGATCGAGCAGATCAGGACCAGGACCGCGCAGGTGATGCGCCGCGAGAACAGGCCGGACGGCTTCGTCAGCAGCGCTGCCGCCGCGACACTGGCTATCGTCGCCGGCATCGAAGATGCCGGCCTCAAACTTGGCCGCGACGTCGATGTCGTGTCCAAGCAGTCGTCGGACCTGTTGCACCTGTTCCGGCCGGAATTGCTCGTCGTCAACGAGAACTTCCGCCTGGCC
>NZ_RZRW01000484.1:0-4302 GCF_003998745.1 Mesorhizobium sp. M7A.F.Ca.US.014.04.1.1
CGACAGGATGACCCCCATCTGGTGCCAGGTGTTCGGAAGCGCGTGGCAGAAGGTGTGAACCGCGCTAGCCGGGTTGGGCAGGTAGGAAGCGTTGGCGGCAAACAGCACACCCGACGTGCCGAGCGAAACAAAAGCGTGGCCGGCGCCAACCGTGCCCATGCCGCAGGCCGAGGCCGCGTTGTCGCCGGCGCCACCGGCGATCGGAATGCCGGCCTGGACGCCCCACTTCGATGCCAATTCGCTGCGCAATGCGCCTGCCTTCTGCGTACCCTCGACCAGCGACGGCATCTGCTTTTCATCGAGCGATGTCGCCGCGAGCAAATCCGCACTCCAGCGCCGCTTGCCGACATCGAGCCAGGACGTGCCGGCAGAATCCGACATTTCCGAAATGTGCTCGCCCGAAAGCCAGAGCCGCAGGAAATCCTTGGGCAGCAGCACTTTTGCGACCTTGGCGAAGACAGCGGGCTCGTTTTTCTTCACCCAGGCCAGTTTCGGCGCGGTGAAACCGGGAAAGACGATGTTGCCGGTCAGGGCGCGGAAACGCGGATCGGCATCGAGGACGGCGGCCTCGGCATGGCTGCGCGTGTCGTTCCACAGGATGCAGGGGCGCAGCACCTTGTCGGCGGCGTCAAGCAGCGTGGCGCCATGCATCTGGCCGGACAGGCCAATGCCCTTGACTGCCGCGAGTTCATGCGGATGGGAGGATTTGAGCTCGGCGATTGCGTCTTCGCAGGCCCGGATCCAGTGCTCGGGATTCTGTTCCGACCAGCCGGGGTGCGGCCGTGAAACATCAAGCGAACCATGGCCGGAACCGATGACGGTTTGCCCGGCATCGATCAGCAGCGCCTTGACGCCCGACGTCCCGAGATCGAGGCCCAGATACATGTCTTCCTCCCACGCCAGTTAATTTTTTCGGGTCTCGAAAAAATCTGGCTTGGCCAGTTTTTAAAACAAGATCCGCTTCGGGTCAATTCTCCGACAAATCGGCGGCGCGTCGCACAAACAGCGCTGACAGCGGACTGTCGGGCCGCGCCATCGAACGCTCCGCCGTGAGCGCCTTGGCCAGCGCACCCTCACCGGCGCGCAAGGCCGCCTCGATCAGCGTCAGGTCGATGACGTCGCGCTGGGCGTGGCTGCCACCGAAACGATGTGCGATCGCGCGGATCGGCCGGATCAGGCGCGCGGTCTCGGCGTAGCTGCCCTCACCGAATGCCTTGATGGCGAGCGTCAGCGGATGGCCGACATCCCGCGTGAAAGCCGCATTGTCGTCGCTGCCACGCATGGCCTCGCGCTGAGCCTCGAGCAAGGCGAGGGCCGGCGCATCTAACCCGGCACCCACGAAGGCCATCATCGCGTGGGCGTCGTTGAAGGCATAAAGACCCGCTCCCGCCTTGCCCCAGTTGGCGGCGAGTGCCGCCCAGCGGTCGCCGACATCGACGCCGCCGAGGTGGAGCCGCCACAGGATTGCCGAGGCATCGACCATGTTGAGCGCCATCGTCGATTGCACGCTGTAGATAGGGCCGTCATAGAGGGCCAGCACCGCGTCGGTCTCGCCGAGATCATAGTGGAACAGCGCCAGGTGCCACCAATTGTGGACCTGCAGGAAGCTCTCCCGTGTCCACGCTTCCGGATTGGCGCGCATCCAGGCAATGCCATCCCTTTGCCGGCTTTGCATCTCCATGACATGGGCGACGGCGTGCTGCGCCCAGCCGTCGCGCGGCTCGATGTCGACTGCCTCGCGGCCAAGCTGCTCGGCCCTGACATAGTCACCCATTTCCTCCAGCCCGAAAGCCTGCATGCCGAGCATGGCGTGGTAGCCGGGCATGCCGCTTTGCCACGAAGGCAGGGCACGAGCGATGCGGTCGCGCAGCATGCGGGCATTGCCGGTGAAGAAATCGATCTGGTGGCCGACCTGCAGCGCCAGCCCGTCGCGCGGGGTCTCGATGGTGATGTCCTCGAGAACGCGGCTGGCCTCATGCCAGCGCCCGCTGGCGAGATGGCCAAGGGCCGAGACATGCGCCCGCTCGCGCGTGGTCGCGGCAAGCGGCAGTGCGGCCTCGTGGCAAGCCTTGGCCACGGCCGTCGCCTCCCGCTCGGTGGCGAGGCCGAACAGATATCCCTTGAAGACATGGGCCATGACGAAGCCGGGATCTTCCGCGATGGCGCGGTCGACGGAAGCTACGGGATCGCCGATGAAGCACTGCAGTTCACGCACTGCCTGGCTGTAAGGCGTGAATCCCGCCTCCGTCGCGCCCGAAAGTGCCAGGCCGAATGCGTCCCTGATTGCCATGCGATGTCCTTTATCGACCCGTGACAGGCCCTTGATCCTTCGGCCCAAAGCGATCCTAAAGCATAGGCCACGGACACGCCAACCGTGCGCTACGCCAGACCTTTCAGTAGTCTTTGCAGTTTAGCAACCATGCGGGGCAGATTAGGCTTTGTAAAATTGAATGAATTGTGTCTTCATTGCGGCGGCTGGCGGGGGCTGGAAATCGCGAATCGAGAGGGGACGCGATGCGGCATGTGAAGAACTCGCTTCCGAACAGTCGTTCGGCGGATGCGCAGGTGACAATTGCTTCGCAACGGCGAAAGCCGCATCCGTTACATCCGTGGCTTATTAGCATCCTCTCAACTACAGCTTTTGCGTTGCTGCCCAACTCCGCCGCGTTTGCCGCATGCGTGCTGGCTCCATCCGCCGGAAACACCGTCTACACCTGTGACAGCGGCGACTCAGCCGGCAGCCTCACCGATCTCGACGGCGACAACACGCTGAATTTTCCCGCCGGCGGCACCGGGCAGATATCAGGCAATGTGACCTTTGGCGTCGGCACGGACCGGCATCGACATGCAGTCAGGCACCATAACCGGCACCGTCGATCAGGGTGGCGGCACGGATTTCTTCAAAATTGGCGCGGGCACCGTCACCGGCAATGTCCAGCAGGGCGCCGGCATCGACGACTTCAACATGAGCGGCGGCCAGATCGGCTCGCTCAACCAGGGCGACGGCCTCGACACCTTCACCATGACCGGCGGACGCATCGTCGATTTCTTCGACGATGGCGACCACGCCGTGATGACCGGTGGCCGCATCGGCCGGGTCAACATGAAGCTCGATCAGAACTATTTCAACATGTCAGGCGGCACCATCGACCGCAACCTCGTCACTGGCTTCGACAAGGACACGATCATCCTGTCGGGCGGCACCATCGGCGGCAACATCAGCGTCAGCGGCGGCAATGACAGCGTCACGGTCACCGGCGGCACGGTCGGTGGCGATATACTGATGAGCTTTGGCGCCGACAATTTCGTCTGGAACGGTGGCGGCATCATCTATGGTTCCGTCGATCTCGGCGGCGATAACGACACCGCCAGGCTCAGCAACCTCACCAACGCCAATCTCGGTGCCACGGATGCCATATCAGGTGGTGCCGGCACCGATGCGCTGACCCTGGACAACGTCAAACTGGATGGCGTCAGCCGGCTCCAGAACTGGGAAAGCATCGACGCCACCAATGACACCCAGCTGACGATGGACAGCAATCTGGTGCTCGGCGACAGCGGCACCGGCACGGGTTCGCTCAGTGTCGATGCCGCAAGCACGCTCTACGGCGGCGGCTTCAATGCGGCGATCCAGGCGTTTACGGCAGGCCAGCTGGCGCAGGTCACCAATGCCGGGCGCATCGACCTGACCAATGGCAGCACCGGCGCCACCGACAGCCTGACGATTTCGGGCACTTATGTCGGCCTGGGTGGCCTGCTGCTTATCCAGACCGAGCTCGGTGACGATTCCTCCGCATCCGACAAGTTGGTCCTGTCGAGCGGAACGGCTTCCGGTTCGACCGGCATCTCCGTGGTCAATCTCGGCGGCGCGGGGGCTGCGACCACGCAGGACGGCATCATGGTCATCCAGGCAATCAACGGCGCCACCTCGGGCGCCACGACATTCGCGCTCGACGCCCCGGTCGCCGCCGGGGCCTTTGAATATTATCTGTTCAAGGGCGGCGTCAGCGCCGGCAGCGAGGAGAACTGGTACCTGCGCTCGACGCTGAACACGCCGGCCCCGCCGGCCGCAGCCCCGCCGGCGCTGGAGCCTGCTCCGCCGCCGGCACCTGAGCCGCCGGCGGCCGAACCGCCGCCGCCGCCGCCCATCGACCCTGCGCCGCCGCCTCCGCCGGAATCCACCCCCGGCGATCCCGATCCGGTTGATCCGGCGCCGCCGGTCGTGCCGACCGATCCGCCGCCCGCGACACCACCGGCACCACCACCGGCACCAGTGGCGGACCCGCCCCCCCCACTCGCGCC
>NZ_RZRW01000485.1:0-4291 GCF_003998745.1 Mesorhizobium sp. M7A.F.Ca.US.014.04.1.1
GCTGTGGCGGCGGTGTTGGCGATCAGCCGGACGCGGGCGCGCAGGCCGGTGGCATAGGCGGCGAGGTCGCCGGTCATCGCTTCGATCTGGTTCTGCACCGCGCGCGCATGATGCAGCAGCGCCTGTCCGGCCGCCGTCGGCACCACCCCACGGCGCCGGCGCTCCAGCAGCGGCGCGCCGAGCCGCTCCTCCATGCCCTTGATGCGGGCGCTGGCCGACGCCAGGGCCAGTCCGGCAAGCTCGGCGCCATGGGTGATGCTGCCGCGTTCGGCCACCAGCAGGAACAGGCGGAGATCGACCAGATCGAAGCGCATTCTCTTGCTCCTGCGAATATTCAGCGCCGGGAAGGCGGTCGGCCAACCAGCCTTCGTCGTGGCCGAAGGCTGGCAGCGCAACTTCCACATTGTGATCGGCCAGGATTTTCGTCAAACAGTTTCGAAGGAGAATTGCGATGAACGAACGAACATCAGGCCGGCTCGGCATTCTTGAAAGCACGGCGATCGTGCTGGCCATTGCGGTGGCCGGCCTTGCCATGGCGCGAGCGGGATCAGGCCTGCGGGGATGCGCGGCGACGGTCGTATCCACCAGCCGCGATGCGGCGCCGGCAAAGGCCGCCAGCCCGGATGCCGACGCAACCGATATGCTGCTGCATGACTGATCCGGCCCTGAAGATACGATCATGCTGAGCGCCGGCATCCTCGCCTGGATCGGCGCCGTGTTCCTCGCCGCCGGCTTCGTCAAGGGCGTCGTCGGCATGGGCCTGCCGACCGTTGCGATGGGCCTGCTGGCGGTGACGATGCCGCCGGCGCAGGCGGCTGCCCTGCTCTTGATCCCGTCGCTGGTTACCAACCTCTGGCAATTGCTGACCGGCCCGTCCTTCGCCCGGCTGTGCAAGCGGCTGTGGACGATGATGGCCGGCGTGATGCTCGGCACCGTTGCCGGCGCCGGCCTGCTGACCGGCACGCATACGGGCGCGGCCTCAGTGGGGCTGGGCGCCGCACTGGTGCTTTATGCGATCCTCGGCCTCGCCAAAGCCGGCTTCACCACGCCGGCGCGCCGCGAAGCCTTGATGTCACCGCTGGTCGGGGTGGCGACCGGGCTGGTCACCGGCGCCACCGGCGTCTTCGTCATCCCGGCGGTGCCCTATCTGCAGTCGCTGCGGCTGGAGAAAGAAGACCTGATCCAGGCGCTCGGCCTGTCCTTCACCGTGTCGACGGCGGCGCTCGCCATCGGGTTGTTCAAGGCAGGCGCCCTGGCGTCGCCGAGTGCGCAACTGGTGGGGTCGGTCGCAGCCCTTGTGCCGGCGCTGGCCGGCATGTTCGCCGGCCAGGCGCTGCGCCAGAAGATGAGCGTCGAGACCTTCCGCAAAGTGTTCTTCGCGGGGTTGCTGGCGCTTGGGGTCTATCTCGTGGGGGAGTTGGTGTTCTAGGCGCCGGACTTCCCCAGAGCACTGGCAGGAAGTCGTCAGCCAATGCTTTCGCTGAGATCAGCGAGCGTGACCATGAGTGTCAACGGCTCGACCGGCGAGGGCTCGAACCCGATGGTGATGTAGAAAGCTCGGGCATCGTCGGAAATCGCATGCACCACTATGCCTTTGATGCCCAGTATTTCAGCAGCCTGGAGAATTCGTAGACCGGCATCCCTTACCAGCGCCCGACCGATGCCCCGACCGTGATAGGCTTGGTCTACGGCCAACCTGCCTAGCACTGCGACGGGGATCGGATCGGGCATGTTGCGCCGGAAACGGCTGGAAGCTTCGACCATTTTCACGGCGCCGCTGGCAACGGCATAGTAGCCAATCACACGGTTGCCTTTGCAAGTCACATAGGTCCGGGATGCACCGCCCGCTTGATTGGTGCGAGCACGTTTTTTCAACCAATCGTCGAGCGCTGTAATGCCCGACGAAAATTCCCCGAGTTCGTGATGATCCGCGAGTGGAACCGGGACCGACAGCGTCACGCAGCTTCCCACGGAGCCTTTGTCGTCATCGTGCGGCGCAATCGGTCGTTGGGCTGCGGCGGCGCGTCGAGGCGTGCCAGAAACGCAGCGTAGACATCCGGTTCGACGGTAAACACGAGACGGTTGAGCAACGCTTCCTCAGCGGCGCGTTGCGAGGCTTCAAGCATGAAGTCGGTGCGATTCTTACCGAGCAATTCGGCTGCGCGGTCGATCAGATTGCGAACTTCCGGCTTGACGCGGATGTTGAGCGGAACGCTCTTCGGCACCGGATGATGTGACGTTGGCATGGACGGCTCCTTCGTTGCGCATATCTAGCACAGCGTAACGACATTGTCATTACCCGCTTCGATGGAGCATGCGATCCGTAGTAGCCCTACCGCACGACCAGCACCGGGATCTCCGTGTAGGACAGCACTTCCGCCGTCTGGCTGCCGAGGAGCAGCTTGCCTAGTCCGCGGCGGCCGTGCGAAGCCATGACGATCAGGTCGCAGCCCAGGGCCTGCGACAGTTCCAGAATGGCTTCGGCGGGCCTTTTGTCCTCGACATGCACGACCTCCGCCGAGACGCCGGCGGCGTCGGCCGATGCCTTGCACTTGTCGAGAACTTCCTTGGCGTATTTGCGCGCTTCTTCCTGATAGGCGGCCAGTTCATCGCCGGCGGCGTAGCCGGCCATGGCGCCGCCCCAGGCGAAGATCGGGAATTGTTCGGAGACGGTGATGAAAGTAACAGAGGCGCCGAGGCCCTTGGCCAATGTCAGGCCGTGGGTAACGCCCTTGTCGGCCAGTTCCGATCCGTCCGTGGCGATGAGCAAATGTTTGTACATGATGACATGACCTGTTGCGCAAGGGCCGATGCCCTTGAGGTGGCGGGAGCCTTGTGGAGGGCTGGCCTTGATATAGTTGCGGCCTCGGGCCGATCACAGGGCCGGCCCCGCCGCGGATCAAGGCCAGGCGACCACGCAGTCTTGTACCAAGCGGATTCCCCTTTGCCGCATCGTCGCCTAAGGTGCCGGTGACATTGAAAGGCAGTCCATGAGCAACCCGTATCCGCAAATCCATCTGGTCCGGCATGGTGAAACGGCATGGAGCCTTTCGGGGCAGCATACCGGCCGCACCGACATGCCGTTGACCCCGGTTGGCGAGGCCGCCGCGCGGGGTCTCGCGGACAGGCTCGAGGGCCTGTCTTTTTCGGCCGTATGGTCGAGCCCGTCGCAGCGCGCCTACAACACCAGCGTACTGGCCGGCTTCGGCGCGCAGAGCGTCAAGAAGGACGATCTGCAGGAGTGGGACTATGGCGCCTATGAGGGGCTGACGACAAAACAGATCCTGGCCGAGCGCCGCGGCTGGAATGTGTTTCGCGATGGGTGTCCAAAGGGCGAGATGGCGGCCGATGTCGGCGCGCGGGCCGACAGGATTATCGCTGGGCTGCGCGAGGCCAATGCCAGCATATTGGTGTTTTCCAGCGCGCATTTTCTGCGCGTGCTGGCGGCGCGCTGGATCGGGCTGCCGCCGGAGGGCGGCGCGCTGCTCGTGCTCGATACGGCCAGCATCAGCGTGCTCGGCTACGAGCATGATTTGAGCGAGCCGGTCATCCGGAAATGGAACCAGAAATAGAGCAGCTTCGGCCAGCGGCGCCGCTTACGCCTATCTGTCGAATTTCCTGATCGCCTCAGCGGTTACCGGCGTGAAGAAATTCACCAGATTGCCGTCAGGGTCGCGAAACAGCAGCGAGCGGTTGCCCCAGGGCATGGTGGTCGGCTTCTGCACAGTGATATTCCTGAGGAGGTCCGAGAGCCTGGCGAATTCAGCATCGACGTCGCCGACGCGGAACTCGATGATGGCGGTGTGGTTGTCGGCGGGGCGGGCGATGTCGCCGCCGAACAGCATCAAGGTGCGCGTGCTGCCGATCGCCAGCGTGCAGGTCGGCGTCGCCAGTTCGGCGAAGTCTTCCGTGTACACCGTCACGGGCATGCCGGTGATCTCACCGTAGAAGTGAACGAGACGCTGGACGTCCGACGTGATGATGCGGACGGAGACGAAATTCATTGCATTGGCTCCCTGATCGTTGAAGCCGTGGCCGGCTCCCATCCGACCTATAGGCCAGGCCTGCTGACAGCTTTCCGTCAGGAAGGATCGCCGTGCGCCTGCACCAGCGGCACGCCCTGCTTACCCCCTCAGCAGCGCCAACTCTTCTGCTGTCAAATGCCGTGCCGTACCCTTGGCGAGGTCGCCGAGCGGCAGGCGGCCGATAGCGATGCGGATGAGGCGCAGGACCTCGACGCCATGCGCGGCGAGCAGGCGACGGATGTGGCGGTTCCCGCCCTCCTCCGGGG
>NZ_RZRW01000486.1:0-4291 GCF_003998745.1 Mesorhizobium sp. M7A.F.Ca.US.014.04.1.1
CGGCAAGTGGATCGACCCGTTCCTGAAGTCGCACGACGACCGCGACCGTCTGCTGACCGGCAACCGCATCTTCAAGCAGCGCAATGTCGATATTGGCATCGTCTCGCTGGCGGATGCCTGGGCCTGGGGTTTTTCGGGCGTGATGGTGCGTGGCTCGGGTGCAGCCTGGGATCTGCGCAAGTCGCAACCCTATGAATGCTATTCGGAGATGGATTTCGACATTCCGATCGGCAAGAACGGCGACTGCTTCGACCGCTACCTCGTGCGCATGGAAGAAATGCGCCAGTCGGCGAAGATCATGCGCCAGTGCGTCGACCTTTTGCTCGGCAAGGAGAGCACCGGCCCGGTGTCGAACCTCGATGGCAAGGTGGTGCCGCCCAAGCGCCAGGCGATGAAGCGCTCGATGGAAGCGCTGATCCATCACTTCAAGCTCTACACCGAGGGTTATCGCGTGCCGGCCGGCGAGGTTTACGCCGCCGTCGAGGCGCCGAAGGGCGAATTCGGCGTCTATCTGGTCTCCGACGGCTCCAACAAGCCCTACCGCTGCAAGCTGCGCGCGCCGGGTTTCGCGCATCTGCAGGCGATGGATTTCCTCTGCCGCGGCCACATGCTGGCCGACGTCACCGCCGTTCTCGGCTCCCTCGACATCGTGTTTGGTGAGGTCGATCGCTAAATGTCAGTCCGCCGTCTCGCAGAAGCCAGCGTCCAGCCAGCATCCTTCGCCTTCAACCGGGCGAATGCCGCGGCTGCGAAGCAATGGATCAAGAAGTACCCGAAGGGCCGTGAACAGTCGGCCATCATCCCGCTTCTGATGATAGCACAGGAGCAGGAAGGCTGGGTGACGAAGGCGGCGATCGAGACGATCTCCGACATGCTCGGCATGCCCCGCATCCGCGGGCTGGAAGTCGCGACCTTCTACACGCAGTACCAGTTGAATCCGGTCGGCACGCGTGCGCACATCCAGGTCTGCGGCACCACGCCCTGCATGCTGCGCGGTTCGGAAGCGCTGATGGATGTCTGCCGCTCCAAAATCCATCACGACCAGTTCCACACCAACGACAAGGGAACCTTGTCTTGGGAAGAGGTGGAATGCCTCGGTGCCTGCGTCAACGCGCCGATGGTGATGATCTTCAAGGACACGTTCGAGGATCTGACGCCGGAACGCCTGGCTGAAATCATCGATCTCTATGACGCCGGCAAGGGTGCTGCGGTGGAACCGGGGCCGCAGAATGGCCGCACCGGCTCGGAGCCGGCCTCCGGCCTCACCACGCTGAAGAGCGAAAAGGCGATCCTCAAGTCGACCCGCGACAGGGAAGCCAGGGAGGCGGCCAAGGCCGCCAGGGCGGCACCCGACGCGATCGTCGCAGCGCCGGTGCCGGCGCCGGCCGCGGCCCCTGTCGCACCGTCCAACACCAGCAAGCCGAAGACCGACGCCCCTGAAACCAGCCCGGCGCTGAAGACGCCTTCAAAAACCAAGGTCGCGCCGGCGGCTGAAAAGGCGGCGAGTGTTGCCGCTCCACTGCATTCGGCCGCCAATGCCAACAAGGCAGACTCCAAAGTCGAGCAGGTTTCCAAGCAGCGCAGTGGCCCCATCACCAAGGCCGAGCCGGCCTCCGCCTTCAAGGCGCCAGAGGTCAAGGTACCGGCCGCCAAGCCGGCCAAACCGTCGCTCGGGGACAAGAACCGCCCGGCCGGCATCGACAGGCCGGCACAGGTCGATGACCTCAAACTGATCTCCGGCGTCGGCCCCAAGATCGAGGGCATCCTGCATACGCTGGGCATCTTTACCTTCGCGCAGGTCGCGTCGTGGAAGAAGGCCGAACGCGAGTGGGTGGATGGCTATCTCTCTTTCCAGGGCCGCATCGATCGCGACGACTGGGTCAAGCAGGCCAAGGCGCTCGCCAAGGGTGGCGTCGCCGAATACATCCGCGTCTTCGGCAAGAAGCCGGTCTGAGGGACGAAAAATGCTCGGGGATAAAGACCGCATCTTCACCAATATCTACGGCCTGTTCGACAAGTCCTTGGCCGGCGCGATGGCGCGCGGCGCCTGGGATAACACGCCCGGCATCGTCGCCAAGGGCCGCGAGTGGATCGTCAACGAGATGAAGGCGTCGGGCCTGCGCGGCCGTGGCGGCGCCGGCTTCCCGACGGGCCTCAAATGGTCGTTCATGCCCAAGCAGAGCGACGGCCGGCCGAGCTACCTGGTCATCAATGCCGACGAATCGGAGCCCGGCACCTGCAAGGACCGCGACATCCTGCGCAACGACCCGCACACGCTGGTCGAGGGCGCGCTGCTTGCCGGTTTCGCCATGGGTGCGGTTGCCGCCTACATCTATGTGCGCGGCGAGTTCATCCGCGAGCGCGAGGCGCTGCAGCGCGCGATCGAGGAGGCCTATGAGGCCAAGCTGATCGGCAAGAACAACACCTCCGGCTACGATTTCGACATCTACATGCACCACGGCGCCGGCGCCTATATCTGCGGCGAGGAGACAGCGCTCCTCGAAAGCCTCGAAGGCAAGAAGGGCCAGCCGCGGCTGAAGCCGCCATTCCCGGCCAATGTCGGCCTCTATGGCTGCCCGACCACGGTCAACAATGTCGAATCGATCGCGGTTGCGCCGACCATCCTGCGCCGCGGTGCGGCCTGGTTCTCGTCCTTCGGCCGGCCGAACAATGTCGGCACCAAGCTGTTTTGCATCTCCGGCCACGTCAACAATCCGTGCACGGTCGAAGAGGCGATGTCGATCCCGTTCCGCGAACTGATCGAGACGCATTGCGGCGGCATTCGCGGCGGCTGGGACAATCTTTTGGCGGTCATACCGGGCGGCGCTTCGGTGCCGCTGGTGCCGGCCGAGCAGATCATCGACGCGCCGATGGATTTCGACGCGCTGCGCGACCTCAAATCCGGCCTTGGAACCGCGGCTGTCATCGTCATGGACAAGTCGACCGATGTCGTGAAGGCGATCGCGCGGCTTTCCTACTTCTACAAGCACGAGAGCTGCGGCCAGTGCACGCCATGCCGCGAAGGTACCGGCTGGATGTGGCGGGTGATGGAACGGCTGGTGCGCGGCGAGGCGCAGAAGCGCGAGATCGATATGCTGCTCGACGTCACCAAGCAGATCGAAGGCCATACGATCTGCGCGCTGGGCGACGCGGCGGCATGGCCGATCCAGGGCCTGATGCGGCATTTCCGCGGCGAAGTGGAGCGGCGCATCGACGAGTTTTCGCGCAATGCGCACCGGGCCGAGCCTGTGATGGTGGCGGCGGAATAGAAGAACGTTTTACGCGGACGAAAGTCCGCAGCGAAGGGCGGGGCGAACGACGAAACGACCAGGAGAACTCTATGGCGCCGTATTCGAACCCGCTGATGCCCAATTTGGACCAGATCGAGCAGATGAACCAGGACTTGACCAGGATGATGCCGAAGGAGATGGCCAGTGCCGTCAACCTTTTCGTGCATCCTGTGGCGGGTGCGGCCGCGATGTCGGCGCTTGGCCTCGGGCTTGCCAATCATGCTTTTGGCGTCTGGCTGGGCGCGTTTTCAGGCGCGGCAGAAGCCTCGCAACGGCTGCTGCAGCCGATCGTCGATGATTTCGAGGCGCGCGTCGCCCAGTTCGATGAACCGAGTCCTTCCTCCACCAAGGCACGGGCAACGGCGAAAACAATGATCGCCGAGGCGCAGTCCTTCGCGCAGGAAGTCACCGATATTGCCGCCAAGGAAGCCGCCACCATGACGCCGGTGGCAAATGCCGTTCCCGCAACGGGCGGCGTCGGCGATGCGCTGTTGCCCGAGGATTTCAGGCAGCCCAAGGCCATGGAGAAGCCGGCGAAACCGGCGGATCTCAAGGCGATATCCGGCATCGGGCCCAAGCTGGAAAAGGTTCTCAACGGCCTCGGCATCTGGACGTATGCCCAGATCGCGGCATGGACGCCGCAAGAGGTTGCCTGGGTCGAGGACTATCTGTCGCTCGGCGGCCGCATCGGCCGCGACGATTGGACAGCTCAAGCGGCGGCGCTCGCCGTCAAGAAGTGAATGAAGTGCTCGACGTGGTCTCGACCGCGTCCGGAAAAAGAGATTGCGGGAACTCCGCAGGGGTTTGAGGCGAATGGCAAAGCTCAAGGTCGACGGGAAAGAGATCACTGTACCCGACCACTACACGCTGCTGCAGGCGGCGGAAGACGCTGGCGCGGAAGTGCCGCGCTTCTGCTTCCATGAGCGGCTGTCGATCGCCGGCAATTGCCGCATGTGCCTGATCGAGGTGAAGGGCGGGCCGCCCAAGCCGCAGGCTTCCTG
>NZ_RZRW01000487.1:0-4280 GCF_003998745.1 Mesorhizobium sp. M7A.F.Ca.US.014.04.1.1
ATGGAGACAGACCATGTTCATGAAAATCCTCGCAGCTTCGGCGCTCACCATTGGCCTGGCGACATCGGCCATGGCGCAGAGCAATGGCACAAGCGGCACCGACGGATCCGGCGGCAGCGGCAAGTCGGTCACCGTCGACCCAAATACGCCGGCTTCGCCGAACACGGTAGACCCCGGCACGACCAACAGTACGACGGTAGCACCGGGCGCCACGAATTCAAACGCGGATGAAAATTGCCCTGCCCATCCGCAGGGCGCACAGCCCGATGCCAGTGGAACGTCGCCGGGCACCACCGCGCCGACAGTTAATGACAACCATTGCGGCAAGTAGGAATTGCAATGAAAAGAAGCCGCGGAGCGAGCGCTCCGCGGCTTCTCAAATCCTGTCGTATCAGTGTATCTACGGCACCGCTTTTTCCCGAACCGGCAGCTTCCACCCCGGCCTGACGAAGTGGCAGGTGTATCCGTTGGGGTATTTCTCCAGATAGTCCTGATGCTCGGGCTCGGCTTCCCAGAAGGGGCCAACGGGTGCGACTTCGGTGACGACCTTGCCCGGCCACAGGCCCGAGGCATCGACATCGGCGATCGTGTCCTCGGCGATGCGCTTCTGTTCGTCGCTGGTGTAATAGATCGCCGAGCGATAACTCGTCCCGACATCGTTGCCCTGGCGGTTGCGGGTCGTCGGATCGTGGATCTGGAAAAAGCGTTCCAGCAGCGTGCGATAGCTTATGATGGCCGGATCGAAATTGATCTCGATGGCTTCGGCATGGCTGCCGTGGTTGCGGTAGGTGGCGTTGGGCACGTCGCCGCCGCTGTAGCCAACACGGGTGGAAATGACGCCGGGATAGCGCCGTATCAAATCCTGCATACCCCAGAAGCAGCCACCGGCAAGGACTGCGCGTTCGGTCGAAGTCGCCATATCACGTCTCCTCAAAGGCAAGTTTGTCTGGACATAGATGGGCATTGTCACCTGCTTCGTCCAGCGGACCGGCGGATCTGCTTCAGTTGCTCGGTCGGGCGAGGCCGTCGATAGCACCCGGCAACTGCCGCGCGCCAGGCGGAATGGCTGCGAAGCTGATCGCCACCGGCGGCGCCTTGAGCGACCAGTCGAAAAGAACGGTTTTGATCGGGATGTCGCCCACCCACGCCTGCAGATAAGATGGCACATCGCGCCCGGGCCAGACCAGCAATATGCCATGCTCGCGCAGCCGCTCCTTGGTGATCCAGGGGGCGTACTGCATGTTCAGTTCGGTGAAGATCGACGGCTTGTCATAGGCATTGAGGCCCGCCAGCGGCGCAATAAGGGCATGGCCGCCGACGATGTCGAGCCGATCGGGCGTCGCAGCGTGCCAGACAGCCTCTGCCTCATCCGAGATCTTTTGCGCCGGCCAGCAGACGGCGTCCATGCGCCCACGCAGATTGCATTTCGTCCAGCGGATGCCCGCATAGGCACCGGATATGCCGACAATGGAGATGAGCGCGCAGATCGCCAGCTTTCGCATCTCGATGGCGCCGAGGCGATGGCCCAGCAAGGCGAGCGCCACAACGCCAGCAAGATTGTACATCGGCGCGCCCCAGGCCTCGCCGGCGCCGGTGAACAGGGACGCCACCATGACGAGGATCGCCGGGCCAACCCCCATCCACAAGAGATAGACCAGCGTGCCGCGCCCGACGGGCTTTTGCGGCGCGGGCGAGCGCCGCAGCAGCCCTGATATCGCCAGCACCAGAAGAAAGCCGCAGAGCCCAGCCATCTGGACGCCGATATAATAAAAGCGGGAGCGATGAGCCACCACCCACTGATCGCGCCAGGCGGCATAGGTCAGCGGCAGGAAATCGACGCGGCAGAGTTCGGCGGCCAGTGGAGCGGCGACAGCGCCGAAAACCGCGAGCCCGAGCCATGGCCAGGGCGTGGCGAGCCGACTGCGTGCGCGTGTGTCCGACAGCAGCCAGATCGCCCCGAAAAGCAATAATAGGCCGGTGGAAAGCTTGGCATAGAGCCCGACGCCCGACACCAGCCCGAGCGCCAGCCACCAGCCCGGCCCACCACCACGGCCCGCACGCCACAACAGCCAGCAGATAGCGGCCCAGAAGGGCATCTGCGCGTAGTCATGATTGAACTGTGGGGTCGGCCAGCCGAAGAAATAGAGCGACGGCATCAGAAGCACGGCGGCCAGCGCGCGGGTTCGCCCGAGCATGTCGCGGGCCAGCAGATAGACTAGCACGAAAGTGGCCGAGATCGTTAGCTGAGCCACGAGATATTGCGGCCAGCGGAACGATCCGGTCAGAAGATGGCTGATCTCGAGCAGCCAGCCGGGAAGCTGTGGATGCTTGTAGGTCAACAGCACCCATTCGCGGCCCCACATGAAGCCTTCGACGACATCGTTGGGCGGTGACACGTCGACAAGCGCGGGCGCCACGGTCCAGCACAGGATCTGTGTCAGGCATAAAAGCGCCAGGCCGGCTTCTGGATAGCGCGTCAGCCCCTGCCAGATCGACGACTGCCGCCAGTCGCCTGGAACAGAACTGCCGACCGGCAGCCAACCGTTCATGGGTTCGTCGATTCGCGTCATGCGGTGGATAAATCACACCGGACGGTTTTTGGAACAGCCCAGAACTCGAAGCTTACGAAAATGTAAACTTGGGTGACCATGGCAAAACCAAGATTGAGGCAGAGTTTCGCGCCACCATGCCGCCTCTCTCATCATCACATGCCAGCAGGACAACAATGGAACACGCCGTCCCGGAGCGCCCTGAACATGCCGGGCACGGCGCATCGGGCGTGATCGCGGCAGGCGTCGCCTACGCCTGACCGGTTCCCGTCCCCCAAAAAGCATCCAGGATTTGATAAATGCGCCACCACCATGCCATCATCCACTACCGTGCGCTCGATTTCTGGATGGCCCGTGCGGCCGTTCTCGTCATCATCTGCCTGCAGCTTCTGGTCATCAACAATCTCTCATTCGGACCGCGCTGGCTAGCGCCCGCGCTGGAGGCCGCTCTGCTGCTGCCCTTGTCGGTGGCCACCGCCTGGACACAGGCCGCCACCCGCAAGGCGGTCGAGGACCACGAGTGGCATGCGATCGGCCAGTTTCGGGTCATGATCCGCAGAACAGCCCTGACCATGACCGCCATCATCAGCATCATGAACTGCGGTTCGCTGGTCCTGCTGGTGCGTGCCTTGCTGGAGGGCCATGCCGGCAACAGCGGCACGACGCTGCTGATCGACGCACTCAACATCTGGGTCACCAACGTCATCGTCTTTGCCTTGTGGTTCTGGAGCACCGACCGCGGCGGCCCGCCGACCTGCGGCCTCGTCAAGCTTGCGCAGGCCGATTTCCTGTTCGCGCAGATGACGTTGAACGACCGTGACCTCCGAGATTGGCTGCCCGGTTTCGTCGATTATTTCTTCCTCGCCTTCACCAATGCGACAGCGTTTTCGCCCACCGATACCTTGCCCCTTTCCCAGCGCGCCAAGCTGCTGATGATGGCCGAGGCCATGATCTCGCTGCTGACCATCGCGCTGGTCGCGGCACGCGCGGTCAACATCCTCGCTTGATCGGCCCGACACGCGAAATAGCCCGCCCGGCGCACCGGAACGGGCTATTTTGGGTTGCCTTCGACAGTTGAAATGCAGCGCCGGCCTAGTGGCGCTTGCCCAGCCTGTAGCTGTTGCCGCCCAGCAGGTTCACGCCGAGCCCGCTCAGAACGCCACCGACGATGCCGGTCTTGTTGCCGTTCAGAATGCCTGAGACGACATTGCCGCTCAGGATGTTGTTGCCGCTGAGCACGTCGTTCAGCGCGGTGATCTTGCCAAGGTCGATGGACGGCGAAACATTGATCAGGCTGCTCGAATTGCCTCCCCAGCCGCCCGAACCTCCGCACCCACAACCTGCCTCGGCGGCTCCAACGGACGATGCAACTGCAACAGCGGCGAAAATAACAGTGAACTTGTTCATGAAAGCTACTCCCGTTTGATGATGGAGATGGCTTCCGTCTTCTGTGGTCTACCTCTTGCTTAACAATATATGAACAATTCATCCGCTCAAGTCTTTATCTAGTTTCGGTGCTTCAATCAAAAATTAACAATAATCATTATGCATAACCGACATGATTAACTTGCTTATCACAACGGACGACGACGAGACCGGTCAACTCGAATGCCGCTCAGCAATGGCCGATCGGAAATGCAAAAAAGCCCGCCCCGGCGTGAGCCGAAGCGGGCAGCGGTCGGTCCTGGAAATGAGAGCCACGCCGCGCCAGGTCCACCGGTCTCGGCAATT
>NZ_RZRW01000488.1:0-4274 GCF_003998745.1 Mesorhizobium sp. M7A.F.Ca.US.014.04.1.1
GATCAATCCATCGCGACGAATTGTCTCTTCAAAGCAGCGTCAGTTGCACCTGGTCTTTCCCGGCGGCAACGAACTGATCGGTCCGCAGCGTGCGCCGTTCGGCATTGAGACCAAGCCGCTTGGCTGTGATCTCGAAGCGCCGGCCGATCTGCCAGGCATAGGGACCGGCGCCCTTCATGCGCTTGCCCCATTCCGAATCGTAGTCTTTGCCGTCACGCATGGAGCGGACAAGCGACATCACATGGCGGTAACGGTCGGGATAATGGCGCAGCAGCCAGTCCTTGAAGATCGGGCTGACCTCCAGCGGCAGCCGCAGGATCACATAACCCGCCTCGCGCGCGCCGGCCGCACGTGCCGAATCGAGGATGCGTTCCATCTCCGGATCAGTCAGGCCCGGAATGATCGGAGCCACCATGACCGACGCCGGAATGCCGGCATCCGAAAGCTGCCGGATCGCTTCCAGCCGCTTGGTCGGCGTCGACGCGCGCGGCTCCATGGTGCGCGCCAGCATGCGGTCGAGCGTCGTCACCGACAGCGCCACCTTGGCGAGCCCTCGTTCGGCCATGCGCGACAGGATATCGATATCGCGCGTCACCAGGGCGGACTTTGTCACGATGCCGACCGGATGGCCGCGCGCTTCCAGCACTTCGAGGATTTCGCGCATGATCCGGTATTGCTTCTCGATCGGCTGGTAGGGGTCGGTGTTGGTGCCGATGGCGATGGTGCGCGGCTGATAGCTGTCCTTCGAAAGCTCCTTGTCGAGCAAGCGCGCCGCATCAGGTTTGGCGAACAGCTTCGATTCGAAATCCAGACCCGGCGACAGGCCCATGAACGCGTGCGTCGGGCGGGCAAAGCAATAGACGCAGCCATGCTCGCAGCCGCGATAAGGGTTGATGGAACGGTCGAAGGAAATGTCGGGCGATTCGTTGCGGGTGATGATGGTGCGCGGCTTCTCGACCTGCACTTCGGTCTTGAAGGGGGGCAGTTCTTCCAGCGAATTCCAGCCATCGTCGAACACGTGCCGGCTGACTGGCTCGAATCGGCCGGACGGGTTGATGCCGGCCGACCTGCCGCGGTTGCGGTCCGGGCGGACACGCATGCCGCTCTGCTCGACCATCGCATTGGCCATCTCGGCTCTTCCTGCTCCGAAAGCTGCAATGTCGGCGCGCACGATCTGTTCCATTTTCGCCCGCTCCCAGGGACTGTCCGTGTTGTGTCGAATCGCTCTGTTCATGAAATTATTCCTATTTCATCGATGAGAACAAAGCAAGAACTTTCTATGGTGCGATGCAAAACTGGCGCTGTGCGGCGCTTTCCGCTATTCGGCTAAGGATGCTCAGTGTTCTCATCGAAACCCGCAATGACGAGGAGGGCCTCGCCCGCACGCTCGCCTCGCTGATTGGCGGCGCGGTCGAAGGCGTGGTGCGTGAAGTCATCGTCTGCGACACAGGCTCCGCCGACCAGACGCATCGTGTGGCCGAGCATGCCGGCTGTCAGTACGTGACCGGCGGTGTCGCTGCCGGCATCCGCCAGGCCAAGGGGGACTGGTTGCTGCTCCTGGAACCGGGCGCGCGGTTGGTGGAGGGCTGGATCGATGAGGTTGTCGCGCATACGGCCAGGCAGACCATGGCCGCACGGTTTTCGCGCACGCGGGCCAGCCGCACGCCATTCCTGGCACGGGTCTTTTCGGGAAACCGCGCCCTGGCCGACGGATTGCTGATCAGCAAGCGTCAGGCGGCGGCCGCGGCCAAGAGTGCCGGCAGTGCTGAGGCCATCGCCCGCGGCCTCGCAACGAAGCGGCTCGACGCCGAGATCTGGATGGCGCCCGCCAAGCAGGAACGCCGCTCCTCGACATGATTTTTTGCAGCTGCTCAGGCCATTGTGCATTGCACAAAATCTGACGCGGGGTTAGCGTCCGTTCAAGCGGGAATTGGGTTTGGGACATGCCGAGTGGCGAGCACCGATGCGGCATCGGTGGTGCTCTCATAGCCGAGGACCCAATGAAGCTTTCAACCCCCGACACATCCGGCGCGGCCAGTCTCGAGGCTATTGCGCGCGACGGCAGTCTGTTGCGACGCATCGCGGTGCGCATTCCGACCTATCTCAAGGACCTGCGCGAAAACCCCGCCTGGCTGCCGATGTTCGTGCTGGCGCGCACAATGCCTGGACGCCGCATGCATTGGCTGGGCGCAAAACGCGCCCGCCCGGTCGCCAATGCCGGGGATACGATGTTTGCCGGTGTCGAACGGGGAGCGGTCGTCGATGCGTTGCGCTCCGACGGGCTGTTCTCAGGCTTGGTCCTGCCGCCTGATATCCATGAAGAGATCGCCGACTTCGCCGGGCGCACGCCTTGCTTCGGCAATTTCGACCGCCGTCTCGAATTCATGCCGGGGGAACATGCCGAGGCCGAGAAACGCCTTGGCCGCTCGCTGCTCAGCGGGCATTTTTTCGAGCGCATCCTCGACTGCCCGGCGGCGCTTGCCATCCAGCGCGATCCGCTGCTTCTGGATATTGCCGCGCACTATCTCGGCGGCCAGGCAAAACTGATCACGACGCGCGTCTGGTGGAGTTTTCTAACCGGTGCCGCTTCGGATGCCGACAAGAACCTCGCCTCGCTCGGCAAGTATCATTTCGACCTCGATGATTGGCGCATGCTGAAATTCTTCTTCTACCTCAAGCCGGTCGACGCCGACACCGGTCCGCATGTCTATGTCAGGGGCAGCCACAAGCGCCGCAGCCTCAAGCACCAGCTCACGCTTCTGGTTGGCCACCCCGCGCAACAGGTCCTGGATGTCTATGGCGAGCAGAGCCCGGTGACGCTGACCGGCGAGGCCGGTCTCGGTTTCGTCGAGGACCCTTTTGGCTTCCATATGGGCACCGTGCCGGCACGCACGCCCCGACTGATGATGGAAGTCGGCTTCGGCGTCTCGCCGCCGTCGCGCCGGCGGTTTCATGGCGAGCCGGTCATCCGCTGAGAGCGACGCTTGCCTCGGCTTTACGGAGCTGATTTGCCGCGCCGCAAATGCTCGTCCAGGCGCGGCATGATCTCGACGAAGTTGCACGGCATATGCCGGTAGTCGAGCTGTGCCTTCAGGATGCCGTCCCACGCGTCCTTGCAGGCGCCTGGCGAACCCGGCAGCACGAAGACGAAGGTGGCGTTGACGACGCCGCCGGTCGCCCGGCTCTGGATCGTCGAGGTGCCGATCTTGTCGTAGGAGATCCGGTGGAACACTTCCGAAAAGCCATCCATGCGCTTTTCGAAGATCGGCTCCAGCGCGTCCGGCGTCACGTCACGGCCGGTGAAACCGGTGCCGCCGGTGGTGATGACGACATCGATATTCTTGTCCCGCGACCACGCCAGAACCGTGTCGCGGATTTTTTCCCGATCGTCGGTGACGATATCGCGGGCCGCCAGCATATGGCCGGCCTCGGTGATGCGGTCGGCCAGCGTCTGGCCGGATTTGTCGTCGGCGAGGCTGCGCGTATCTGAAACGGTCAGCACCGCGATGCGCACGGGAATGAAGGAGCGGCTCTCGTCAATTCTGGCCATCAGATACCTCCGATGCGATGCTGCGCGTCGCCGCGACGAACCAGTCGGGCTGGCGGCCGCGGATTTCGGCGGCGGCGCGCTTGGCGACATTGCCGGTCTCGAACAGGCCGAAGCAGGTGGAGCCGGACCCGGACATCCGTGAAAAACCGGATCCGGCCTTGTTCAGCCAGGAAAGCGCCCTGCCGATAGCCGGCTGCATCGCCAGCGCGGCGGGCTCGAGGTCGTTGCGGGTGATCTCCAGCCAGTTGCGCAGGCTATGAAAATCGATGCTGCGCGGCAGCGGCGGCAAGGCCTCATTGTCGCGCCGGGAAAGCGCCGCAAAGACGTCCGCCGTCGAGACCGGGGTGCCCGGATTGACCAGCACCAGGCCAAGCGCCGAAAAATCCGGCACCATCGACAGTTCATCTCCGATGCCGCGCGCGACCAGAGGTCTGGCCGCCAGGCACATCGGCACATCGGCGCCGAGCGAGAGGCCGATCCGCGCCAGCTCTGCGCCGTCTATATCCAGGCCCCATGTCTCCACCAGCCCGCGCAGCACGGTCGCCGCGTCGCTCGAACCGCCGCCGACGCCGGAGGCGACCGGCAGGTTCTTTTCCAGCCGGATAGCGACCGGCGGTGTTCTCTCGTGCCCGACCGCCTGTCGCAGGGCATCGCGCGCCCTAGGCACCAGATTGCTGGCGTCGAGAGGAACCGCCGGGGCGTAGCGGCCGGACACGGTAAATTC
>NZ_RZRW01000489.1:0-4258 GCF_003998745.1 Mesorhizobium sp. M7A.F.Ca.US.014.04.1.1
AACGCTGCCGCCCTGGGTACGCCGGCGGGCAGGCACAGGCCGGCCAATCAATCCCATGGTGCGGTGCCGCACCCTGAGCAGTTGCTGGTGAAAATTGGCTTTGTTTCGATAATGGCCGGTTTGCTGGGAGCGGTGATCCTTGGGTTCGTTTTGTTGTTGCTTCGCTGAGCTTCGAATCGGCCGGTTTTCCATATAGGTCCGGAAGGCCTATCGCTCGGCTTCGATAAACGCCTCGATCTTGTCCTGGGCCAGCCCGGCCTCTGCCGCGATGCGGCGGGCGAGGTCGGCGGCGGCGGCACGCGGCCGCCCCATCGGCCGGTCGAGCCAGTAGGATACCGGGTTGAGGGCTGTGCGCTCATCGACGGGAGTGATGCGGCCCGATTGTAATTGATGTCCGGTCAGCGGCGGGCGGGCCAGCGCGATGCCCAGCCCATAGGCGGCGGCGTCGAGCACCAGATTGTAGTCCTCGAAGCGGCGGTCCTGCGGGCGCGGGCGGTAATCCATGCCTTGCGCGGCAAACCAGGCGCGCCAGGCCGACGCGTCGGAATCGTTGATCAGCGGATATTTGAGCAGCCGGGCAGGGTCGCCCCGGCCGATCTCGCGGGCAAGCTCGGGTGACGCGACAGGGAAGACATGTTCCTCGAAAAGTTGCACCGAGATGCGGCCCGGAATGCCGCCGCGTCCACAACGGATCGAGAGGTCGATGCCTTCATCGGCAAGGTCGGCCTGGCGGATGTCGACATCGAGCACGATGCGCAGCTTCGAGGGATTGTTTTCCAGAGCCGCCATGCGCGGCATCAGCCACAGTCCGCTGACCGAGGGAATCGAGGTCAGCCGCACCACCGCCGTGCCACGCGGCTCGACCCAGCGGTCGGAATGGGTCGATATCAGCGCAAAGGCTTCCGCCGTGCGCAGATGCAGCCTGTTGCCTTCGATCGTCAGCGAGACGCCGCGCGCACCACGGTCGAAGACTTTCAATCCCAGCCAGTCCTCGAGCTTGGCGATCTGCCGGCTGACGGCGCCATGGGTGATATTGAGCTTTTCGGCGGCCGCTGAAAAGCTGCCTGTCCGCGCCGCCGCATCGAAGGCGCGCAGCGTTTCGAGCGGCACCATTGTGTCCGAGCTGTGATCCATAGTCACAGGTGATCCTCGATTTCGTCGTTTGTCAACCGGGGTGAAAAGGCGTTTTCTGCCTTTCAGGACCGAAGAAATACGAGGGCGGTGAGATGAGCGAGATAACGGGCACGTTGAATTCGACACAGCGAATGGACACCACGGCAGCCATCGCTGTGGCGCTGACGGTGGTCGGCTGGGCCTCCGCCTTTCCCGCTATCCGAGCCGGTCTCGCCGCCTTCGGCCCACTGGAACTGGGTGCGTTGCGCTTTGCCATCGCCGCTGTGCCGGCGGCGATCTTCCTGGCCGTCAAGCGCCCGGCGCTGCCAAGGCTCGACGAAGCGTGGCGCCTGGTCTTTGGCGGCGCCATCTTCGTCGCGCTCTACACCGTCATGCTCAATTTCGGCGAACTGACCGTCTCGGCCGGTGCCGCCGGCTTCATCATCAATGTCAGCCCGATCTTCACCGCCATCATGGCGATGGCATTGCTGGGCGAGCGCTTCTCAGGCGTGGCCTGGATCGGTACGGTGATTTCCTTCGCCGGCATAGGCATCATCGCCATGGCCGATGGGCATGGCCTGTCGTTCAACACCGGTGCTCTGTTGGTGCTTGGTTCGGCCTTGTGCTCGGCCGTCAACACCATCGTCCAGAAGCCGCTGTTTGCCCGCCATCATCCATTGACCATTTCGGCTTCGAACATGGTGCTCGGCGCACTGTGCCTGGCCCCCTTCCTGCCGTCGGCCTTTTCGCAGGCGGCGGTCGCCGACACAGCAGGCCTCGGCGCCGTCATCTTTCTCGGCATCGTGCCCAGCCTCATCGCCTATGCCGCCTGGGCGACCGCGCTGTCGCGTCTGCCGGCGGCACGTGCCTCCAACTTCCTCTATCTGGTCTCGCCGATGTCCGCGCTGATCGGCTTCTTCTGGCTGGGCGAAGTTCCCACTCTGCTCGGCATAATCGGCGGCGCGCTGGCGCTGGGCGGTGTCATCGTGGTGAATTTGAAGAGATGAATATTGCCGACCGTCCGCTTCCCCCATTCGGAACGATCCCTCGATCAAACGCGTTTAGCCGAGGTTTGTTCGACGGAGGTCCGAATGCCGGGTGCAACGACGCACCGACGCATGCAACTGGATGATCTATCCATTTTTTATCGCGAGGCAGGGCCGTTAGAAGCACCTGTCTTGCTCTTGCCGCACGGCTATCCCTGCTCTTCGTTCCAATTCCGCCGACTGATGCCGGCGCTCGCCGACCGCTGGCGGACGATTGCATTCGACTGGCCTGGCTTCGGATACAGCGGCACACCCGATCCGGCCACCTTCGGCTATGATTTCGACGCCTATTGCGACGTGCTTTCCAAGCTTGCCGATAAATTCGGTCTCCAACGCTACGCCTTGTGGCTGCATGATTATGGCTCGCAGATAGGACTCCGGCATGCGATCTCACACCCGGAGCGGATCAGCGCCCTGATCATCCAGAACGGCGACATCTACGAGGATGTGCTTGGACCCAAATACGCCACGATCAAGGCCTGGTGGACCGACAAGACGCCCGGCAAGCACCGTCCGCTCGAGGCCGCGGTAAGTGAGGATGGGTTTCGGGCCGAGTTCATCGGGGAAGTGGCTGACGACGTCGCCATGCGCGTGCCGCCCGATCTCTGGAATCTTCACTGGCCACTGATGAACACGCCGGTTCGTCGGCAGATCGCCGTCGGTCTGATGGAGAAGCTGGAAGCCAATCTCACCTGGTTTCCGCGCTACCAGGCTTATTTGCGTGAACACCATCCGCCCACGTTGATCGTTTGGGGGCCAGAGGATGGCTATATGCCCGCGGCGTCGGCAAGGGCCTATCATCGCGATCTGCCCGATGCGGAACTGCATCTGATCGAAGGGGCGGGTCATTGGCTGCTCGAGACACATTTCGACGACGCGCTGGCGCTGGTCCGCGATTTCCTGGCTCGTGTTCACGGCTGATCACAGCCGGCGTCCGCTATGCCCAGTTTGCTGTCCGCCTGACTGAAGGAGAACCTCATGCCGACCACACCGACCATCGCGCGCCTCTGGCGCGGTCGCACCCGCCGCGACATCGCCGACGCCTATGAGCCATACCTGCGTGCCGAGGGTATTCCGCCCCTCGAGAAGACGGCGCTTGGCGTCCAATTGCTGCGCGAGGACCGTGATGCCGAGACGTGGTTCACAACCATCTCCTATTGGGCCGACATGCAAGCGATGACCGCCTTTACCAAAGGCGAACCGACCAAAGTCCATCATCTGGACCGCGATGCCGAGTTCCTGATCGAGCTGCCGGAGCGGATCGAAATCCATCGGATACTTGTCGATCGTCGGGGACTGCGCTGAGCGCCCATCGGTGGTTCGCAACCTCTTCTTCTTCGCGGTGATGTCGCTGATCTGGGTGCTGACCTGGGCCGCGATCAAGCTCGGTCTCAATGACGCGCCTCCGCTCCTGCTGGCGGCTGCACGCTATTTGCTGACCGCTTTGGCGGCAGGAGCCTGGCTCTTCGGCGAGGCGGTCGGCTGGGCTGAAATCACCGGTGCGATCCTCCTGCTGGCGGCGGCTGCGATCGCGCTACTCAGGCCGCTGGGCGAAAATCGCGGGCGACCACATTGTCGGCCGGCCTCCTGACCTGCCGACCTCGAGCGGCGAAGCGATAGGCCCGCAATCCGTCCGCAGCTAGCGCCGTCCGAAAAGCCGTTCGATATCCGCTAGCTTGAGTTCGATATAAGTGGGGCGGCCGTGGTTGCAGGTGCCGGAGCCGGGCGTCGCCTCCATCTGCCGCAGCAGCGCGTTCATCTCCTCGGCCTTGAGCAGGCGGCCGGAGCGCACAGAGCCGTGGCACGCCATGGTCGCGGCTATCTTGTCCAGCCGCTCCTTCAGCGTGTCGACCGTGTCGTTGTCGGCGATCTCGTCGGCGAGGTCGCGCACCAATTGCTGGACATTGGCCTCGCCCAGCATCGACGGCGTCTCGCGCACCGCGACAGCGCCGGGGCCAAAGCGCTCGATGCCGAGACCGAAGCGGGCCAGCGTTTCCGAATGCAGCGCAAGCCGCTCGGCATCCTCTTCCGGCAGGTCGATGATTTCGGGCAGAAGTAGCATCTGCGAGGGCACCGGGCGCGAATGCAGCGCATTCTTC
>NZ_RZRW01000490.1:0-4254 GCF_003998745.1 Mesorhizobium sp. M7A.F.Ca.US.014.04.1.1
GCCGAGACAAAGACCGCCGGTCTGGCGGTTGCGCGATTGTTCGAGGCGCACGAACGAGCCGAACACGGCGTCGATCTGCGCCTGCGGTATGCCAGGCCCTTCGTCGCGGATGGTGAGCAGGATCATGTCCTCCGACCGGCGCAGCGAAAGATGCGCCTTCTTGCCGTAGGTGACCGCGTTCTGCACCAGATTGGTGACGCAGCGCTTGAGCGCGACCGGCCGCGCCATGCAGATCAGCCCGCGCGAACGGGTCTCGTCGTCGAACGAGACGTCGTCATAGCCGTCGGCGATCGATTCCACGAGCGACCAGAAGTCGATGCGTTCGTTCTTTTCCTCGGTCACTTCGAAGGTGGCGAAGTCGATCACCGAGCTGGCGATGCTCTCGACATCGGCGAGGTCGTGCGCCAGCGCCTCGCGGACCGCCGATTTGCGCAACAGCTCCAGGCGCAGGCGCATTCTGGTCATCGGCGTGCGCAGATCATGCGCCAGTGCCGCCGCCAGATGTTCGCGGTCCTCGACATATTCGCGCAACCTCGCCTGCATGGCGTTGATCGCCTTGGCGGCGGCACGCACCTCGCGGCTGCCGCCCTCGGCGATCGGCGGGCTCTTCAGATCCTTGCCGATCCGGTTCACGGCGGTTTCCATCATCCGGTAGGGCGCCGTCAGCCGGCGCAGCGACCAGATCGACATGATCACCACCAGCCCTGCGATCAGCGAATAGAGCGGCAGGCTGTCGAAGCTCAGGATCGGGCCGACGGGCGTGATCGGTTCGGTGAAATTCAGCCATTGGCCGTCGGCGAAGCGCAGCGATGCCGTCAGCTTGTCGCTCTGGGCGAAGTCGGCGGCCAGCACCAGAAGGTCGCGCTCGACCTGGCCGATGTCGGGTCCTGGCGTCGTGCCGTCCGCGTCGTCGGCCTCGCGCGTCGCCGGATCGCGGCGCACGCGTGCATCGGTGATGCCGAATTTGGACAGCCGGCCGACGAGGATGTCTTCGAGTTCGGCCAGTTCGTCATCGCCGGCGATCGACGAAGTGACCGCCGGCGTGTCCGAAACGGTGAGCGCGTAGGTGGAGTTGAACAGGCCGGTCGCCGTCGCCTTGCGCTCGTCCGGACTGGCGTCATGCATGAGCTGCACCAGCGAGAAGGCACGGTCGTTGAGCCGGTAGAGGTCGACGACGTCGTTGGCGGCAGCGCGGTCGCGCGAGACGATGTAGAGGGTCGCGACCTGGCTGATCAGCAGGCCGGCAATGACGATCAGCAGCACCCAGACAGGCAAGGTCTGCGGCAGGAAACGTCTCATTCGGAGGTCGTCTCGGGCAGGAACTGGTAGCCGCCGCTGCGTACGGTCAGGATCAGCTTGGGCGTCTTCGGGTCGTCCTCCATCTTGCGCCGCAACCGGCTGACCAGGATGTCGATGCTGCGGTCGAAGGAATAGTCGCTGTCGCCGCCGGACAGTTCGATGAGCTGGTCGCGGGTCAGCACACGCTGCGCACTCTTGACGAAGGTCTGCAGCAGGTTGAATTCGGCCATGGTCAGCTCGACCCTGACATCGTCGGGTGCGATCAGCCGGCGCCGGGCACAGTCCATCGTCCAGCCGGCGAAGCGGTAGATCTGCTTGGTGGTGGCGCGCTTCGGCTCGGCGGCGCCATTGCGCCTGAGCACGGCCCGGATGCGCGCCAAAAGCTCGCGCGGGTCGAAGGGCTTGGGCACATAGTCGTCGGCGCCCATTTCCAGGCCGACGACGCGGTCGGTCGTCTCGGTGACGGCGGTCAGCATGATGATCGGCGTCGAATACTGGGCGCGCAGGTCGCGGCACAGCTCCAGCCCGCTTTTGCCGGGCAGCATCACGTCGAGGACGATGAGGTCCACCTGGACGCGCCGCAGGATGGTCTCCATCTCGATGCCGTCGGCGGCAACCGAGGTGTGCAGGCCCCGCTTCTGGAAGAATTCCTGCAGCAGGTCGCGGATGCCCTTGTCGTCGTCGACGATCAGTATGTGTGCATCGGATTTCACAGCAGCCCTGTCATTGTTGCCAAGCCCTTCTGTCTTTGATTGCCAAGCCCTTCGGTCGCAACCCACACGATAGAATTCAGGCCATATGTTGGCCAGTGGCTATGATGGGGTTCACACCGGCTTTCTCAGACACACTCCAGAAACAAAATTCTACAGTTCAGAAAAACTCCTGAAAAATTTCAAAGGCATAACTGATCTCGTGGCGGTCAGGTCATCGGCTGCGACGCTAGTCTCCGGGTTTACGGATAAACCGATGCCAAGGTTGTCGATCAGTTTGTTGGGTGCGTTGCTGGGCTTCTGCCTGGTCACTGCCGCTGTCGGACAATCGGACGCAAAGGCGACGCTCACAACCCGGAGCGAACGGTGCGCCAATCTCAGCCACCAATTTGATGAAGCCCTCGAAACCCATGCCACGGCAACGCAGGTCACCGCGGCAAAGGCACTTCAGAGAAAGGGCAACCGGTACTGCGCCGCCAAGAAACAGGCACAGGGCATCCGGATGCTCGCCAATGCTTTGAAGCTGCTTGGAGTGACACCGAACGACCCGGTTCAGTAACGCTCCGAAACTTGACCCGCATAAAAAGGAAACGAAGCCATGAAAAAGTCCATCCTCTCCGCAACCGGTCTCGCCGTCGCTCTCGCTTTCGCGATGCCGGCTCTCGGCAACGCCGCCGCCACCACGACCGCTGCTCCGGCTGCTTCGACGACCACCGCTCCGGCGACTGCCGCTCCGGCCAAGGCTGCTCCGAAGAAGGTCGTCAAGAAGACCGTCAAGAAGCACAAGAAGGCTGCTGAGAAGGCCGTCAAGAAGGACGCCCCGAAGACCTGATAAGGTCCGGCATAAAATGCCGGCCTGTTGACCAAGGCCGCTCCAGCTGGTTTCGGTTGGAGCGGCCTTCTTCCTGTCCGAGCCGCTGAAGCCCTGACATTGGCGATGCAGCGGTCGATGGGTTCAACTGATCTTTGGCGAAGTCTGGCACCGGCAGCTTCCGCCTCGACTGACACTTAACCCGTTTGCAACGCCGGCCGTGTAGGACAATCCGCATGAAGAAGCGGCTTTCGTCCATTTTGCGCTCGATGGTGATCGGCGGTCTGGTTGCCACCGGCCTCGCCAGAGTGCTTATCCTGTTCACCGCCAGCCCGGTCCCCGATCCGGCCAGCGGACGCACCGAGCCTTCGCTGTTCGCTCCGGCGATTTCCACCAACTGGGACTACATAACGCCGGCACAGACCTGGCTGCTGGTCGTGCTGACCGGCGCGACGTTGATCTGCGTCGCCGCGTGGCTGATCGCGACCTGGCTGGAACGCCGGGCGGATGCCGGCGGAAACCGTTTTCGGTCCGATATACCGCCCGCTGCGGCCGTGCGGCAGATTCCCGGCCGTCGCATGTTCGGCCGCCAAGGCCGTTGAACGGCAACCGACACTTTCCCACATGATTATGAATGGCCGCGTCGGCGGACACCGGTTTCGCGCGTCGATCAAAATGGACGACCGTTTTCACCGGTGCCAGAATGGCGGTCACATCGCTTACGCAAAACTGTCGGTTCCGATGCCTGAAATTACCACAAAACCGCGTACCCAGATCAAGCCGCAAGTCGAACGGCCAAAACTCTACAAGGTCATCCTCATCAACGACGATTTCACGCCGCGCGAATTCGTGGTGACGGTGCTGAAGGGCGAGTTCAAACTCAGCGAAGACCAAGCGCACCGGGTGATGATCACTGCGCATCGGCGTGGCGTCTGCGTCGTCGCCGTGTTCACCAAGGATGTCGCCGAGACCAAGGCGACGCGCGCCACCGATGCCGGCAAGGCCAAGGGCTATCCGCTGATGTTCACGACGGAGCCGGAGGAGTAGAGCAGGGGGCTTTCCCTTCTCCCACAACAAGGGAGAAGGGAAAAGAGCGCCGCGCTACCGTCCCTCGCGGTACCACATCGAACCCATTGCCAGAAGCAGCAGGCCGAGGCCGAGGAAGCCGCCGAACAGCGGCACGCGCGAGACGGCTTTGAGCACGCTGTCGTCTGTCGTGCGCAGGCCGATCCAGTCGCTGCCGGATGCGGCACCAGCCGAGCGCACCGGCACGATGGAAGGCAGCGTCACGTCGCTGCCAAGGCCTGTGGAAGACGCCAGCCGGCGCACGCTGCCGCCGGTGGCTTCCGCCGGCGCCTTCAGCCGGTTTTCGGTGGAAATGACGTCGGCGAATTCCGGTGCGTTGACCGGCCCGACATGGGCGAGCGCGGTGAG